>JBDHYS010000040.1:0-8446 GCA_039811505.1 Paludibacteraceae bacterium
TCAAGTGCAATTTGTTTTGCTTTCAAGTCAAGTTCTTTTTTCAGCACATTCAATGAATTGATTCTTTCTCTAATGTCAGCATCTCTATTGTCGTATTCTTTTAATTCTTCAGAAATTTGAGATAAATTTTGTTGGTTTATTTCACGTTTTTGATTCCATCTTTCTTCTGCGGCTCTTACTTGACTTTCACGCTCTTCGTATTTTCTGTTCTTTTCATCTACCTGCCAACTTTCAAGGTTTTTTGCCTCTTTTCTAAGTGCTTTTTTTCCATTAAGAATTAGTTTCAACTCTTTATCACGTAATTTTTTCTCAGTCTTCAACATTTTTTCATCTTGCAAATAAAATTTACGTTTTTCTTTTGAGTTTTTTCGTTCATTTTTCACAACTTTGGCTTGTTCTTGTGCATGTTTGTAAAAACCACTTAATTCGGTCTGATTTTTTTTCAGTGTTCTCTCAAAATTTTCAATGTTTGCTAAATAAATTTCATTGTCACTCTTTTGTTGTTTCAAGCTATCCAAATCAATTTTATCAAGAACCGGAATTTCCCATTTAAAATATTGGGTGCTGTAATACCGCAAACTCTCTTGTTGTTGTGCAGTAAGAACTGCTGTGCTGTCCAAAATTTCTTGTTTTGTAAATCTTGGCGCTCCTTGTGCCAACAAAGTGTGCGAGAAAAAGATCGTCAGAACAAAAGATACAAGCAATAATTTCATAAGTTTCGATTTCATATCTATTTATTTTTTAAGTTAATACTGCAAAATTAATCTATTTTTTGAATATTCAAACTGTATGCCAATTTAGTCTGTATAAAAAAAAACGGCTTTCTTTCTTTTTAGAAAAAAACCGTTTGAATATCTACCAAAGGTAATAAAATTAATTATCTTTTTCTTTTGGCATTTTCTTTCATTATCTTTTGTTGTTCTTGCTGCATTTTTGCAAGTCGTTCCATAAAACCACTTTTTTTCTTCGGATTTTTTGCACGCACTTTCGATTTTTCTCTTAATTCTGCTAAAAGTTTTTCATCGTTTATTGTAGCACGAATAGCAGCCGTTTGAAGCACTGTGAACAATGACGACAAGAAATAATAATAAGTCAAGCCGGAAGCGTAACTATTAAACATAAAGAAGAAGAAAACGGGCATAATGTACATCATCCACTTCATCATTCCTGCTCCGGGCTGATCACTTACGGTTGTTGTATTGGACATTATTTTTGTGGAGAAAATACTTGTAATCGTCATCAACACAGCAAATAAACTGATGTGATTATTAAAAATCGAGCTTAAAAGCGGAATATTTCCTTGCCACGATAAAATTGCATCATAAGACGATAAATCCTTTGCCCATAAAAAACTCTCTTGTCTCAATTCGATTGCAGCCGGGAAAAAACTAAACATTGCAATTAATAGCGGCATTTGCAACAACATTGGAAGACATCCGCTCATAGGACTCACTCCCATTTTACTGTACAAATCCATCGTTGCTTTTTGCCTTTCCATTGCTTTGTCGGCAGGAATTCGAGCATTTATTGCATCAATTTCAGGTTTTAACACCCTCATTTTTGCACTTGACATATACGATTTATACGTCAAAGGAGAAATTATAATTTTAATTACAATGGTCATTAAAAGGATAATAATCCCAAAATTATTGATAAATTTTCCAAAGAAATTAAACATCGGAATCACAAAAAATCGGTTTACCCAACCAAAAATTGTCCAACCCAACGAAATTAATTCTTTCAGATAAAGTTTATCTTCTTTTGCCACATTTTTATCGTAATCGGATAAAGTTTTATAATGATTTGGACCAAAATAATAACGAAATCCGGTCGGTTCTTTTCCTGTCAAATCAAAAGGGACAGACATTTCGGCTGAATACGATTTCAAATAGCCCGATTTTTCATTCATCACATCACTTCTGAACGAAGAGGCAAAGAAATATTTATCAGCAATAAGCACCGAACTGAAAAATTGATCTTTAAAACCAATCCATTTTATATTGTTGTTTACAGTTTTTTGGTCGTTTTTAGATTGACTTAAATTTTCCAAATCGCCAGCCAAATAGCGATAATAAAGTGCAGAATAACGCTCCTCAAAAGTTCGTCCTTTTTCTTGTTGGCGAACATCACTTTTCCACGACATTTCAAGTGAATTTATCGACATTGGCATCACTTTGTTCATATTATTTGCCTTCACTTCGTAATTCAACATATAATCATCAGCTTTCAGAGTGTAGGTAAAATCGATGTAAGCATCTTCTTGATCGGTTAGTAAACGTAAAGCTAATGTTTGATTTCCTTCATTGTCTTTTTCAATTTCGCCAATTTTCGTAAAATACAAATCAGAAGACTTAACCACACGATTATTGTTGGTTACAAGCGTATAATTCAACGAACTCTCTTCGTTATCAAACAAAATAAGCGGTTTTTCTTCTTGTGCTTTGTAATTTTTTAATTCAGCAGAATAAACTCTTCCTCCTTTATTGCTTACAATGAGTTTCAAAACTTTATTTTCCAATGTATAAAATTCTTCTTCTCCAGCTGATGAAACACCAAAATCTCCAAAAGTGTCTTTACGAAGATTATCAATCACAGAATCGGAAACTTGAATTTCCTCTGTTCCATTTGTCAATTTCTGCAACGAATCTTGCTTGGCTTGCAAAGCAACTGCTTGCTGCTGAACAAGAGCAATAGAATCATTGTAACGCTGTTTTTTAAATAATTCTTCTTCGGAAGGTTTATTCATCAGCGTAAAACCAACCATTATTCCTGCTATCAACAAAAATCCAATAATCGTATTTTTATCCATACTTTTCTTTTCCGATTGGCTATAAAACAAACTATTCCAATCGTTTTTATAAATTTTATTAAACTACCATTTTTTTGAATTTGCAAATTTCGTAAAAATTTATGAGATAAAAAAGAGAAACAGCACATAATCTTAAAACTACAACTCAATCCCTTACACCGAATTTCCATTTCATTAAAATTTTTTCTTTCTGATTTTAACATTATTTAATTCACAATGAACAAAAGCATTGTATCATACGTTTTTAACATAAATAATCGAAAAGAATGTTGATTTAGTTTTTCATTTTTTCAAGATGAAGTTGAAAGACAAAGAAGATAACTTGTTAAAAAAAATAAGTTAAATTTCTCTAAATGTTAAATTAACATTTCCAAAAAGATTAACTTTGCAACATATGAAAAAATCAACTATTTGGATATTGATATCATTAATGATCATTACGTTTGGAGCACTCATAATGCTTCAGATAAGGTATTTAATGGTTACTTCCAAAATGGCTGAAGAGCAGTTTAATGAGGGTGTAAGACGCAGCACGATACAAACAGTGATTCTTCTTGAAGAAAATGAGGCACTAAAATATTTAGCCGAAACATTGGACGAAAATCAATTTACACAACCTTCTTCAAAAAATGTTTTACAACACAAACCGAATCAAAAATTACAATTAAACGATACAGTTTCTTCTTCTTCCAAAAAGAAAAAAGGTTTCCCGACCATAAAACTCTCGACAGGTCATGGAAAAGCTACTATTGAAGAAACTTCTAAATTTTTGAGAGAAAAGTTTGAACTGAATTTTTCTCGCTCTAAAACGATTTTGGATCAAGCAGTATTTCGTTGGTTGAGAGAAACGGAAAATTCAGACATAAACAGCAGAATCGATTTCAACGAATTAGACGAAATTCTCACCTCGTTTCTCGAAAGCAACAATATTACATTGCCCTTTTATTATTCCATTGTAAATCAGAATAATAAAACTTTATATCAATGCAATAAAACGATCAATGTAAAAGGAACACCCAATGAAAAAGTGTATATTCAAAAGCTTTTTCCACGAGAAGCATCGCAACAAGAATTTTATTTGCAAGTGGTTTTCCCGACAAAAAGAGATTTTATTTACGATTCGTTTAATTTAATTTCACCTTCTATCGGGGTGATAATCTTAACATTAGCAATATTCATTTTGACATTGATTGTAATCTTTCGTCAGAAACAGATAAACACTATGAAGAATGATTTTGTTAATAATATGACGCACGAATTTAAAACACCTATTTCTACTATTAGTTTGGCTTCTCAAATGCTTCACGATGAAAGCGTTGCATTAAGTCCAACAATGCTAAATCATGTTTCAAACGTAATAAAAGATGAAACAAAAAGATTGAGCCTTCAAGTAGAAAAAGTGCTTCAAATGTCGATGTTTGAAAATGAAAAATCAATTCTAAAACTTACAGAAATTGAATTAAACATATTAATTCAAGATATTATAAATAGTTTTTCACTAAAAGTTACAAGCAAAGGAGGAGAAATAAAGACCAATTTAAATGCAAAAAGAGATTTAGTTTTAATAGATGAAATCCATTTTACGAATGTAGTATTCAATTTGATGGATAATGCGTTGAAGTATTGTGATAAAACTCCGGTTCTCACACTCGACACATGGAACGAAAAAGAGAATATTTGCCTCAGTATCGAAGACAATGGAATAGGAATTAAAAAAGAAAATCTTAAAAAGATTTTCGAGAAGTTTTATCGTGTTTCTACAGGTAACCTACACAATGTAAAAGGGTTTGGATTAGGACTTTCTTATGTAAAAAAAATAATTACCGAACATCAAGGGACCATAAAAGTAGAAAGCGAAATAGGATTAGGAACAAAATTTACAATTACAATACCAACAATTAAAAATTATTAATTATGAACGAGGAGAAAGTAAGAATTTTATTATGCGAAGATGATGAAAATCTTGGCATGTTGCTAAGAGAGTATCTACAAACAAAAGGATACGACTGTGAGTTACAACCTGATGGTGAAGCCGGTTATAAAGCGTTCACAAGAAATAAATTCGATTTATGCGTTTTGGACGTAATGATGCCCAAAAAAGATGGATTTTCATTAGCAACCGATATTCGTGCTATGAACAGCGAAGTTCCAATCGTTTTTCTAACTGCAAAATCGATGAAAGAAGATATTCTTCAAGGATTTAAATTAGGAGCAGACGATTACATCTCAAAACCTTTCAGTATGGAAGAACTGCTTTATCGCATCGAATCCATAATGAGACGCGTTAGAGGAAAAAAAGCAAAAGATATTATAAATTATCAAATTGGTCGTTTCAGTTTCGATGCACAAAAACAAACTTTGGAAATCGATGGAGAAACAAAGAAATTGACCACCAAAGAGTCGGAACTTCTCAATTTATTGGCAGCAAACGCAAACACTATTTTAGAGCGAAATTATGCACTGAAAACAATCTGGGTTGATGACAACTATTTCAATGCACGAAGTATGGACGTTTACATTACAAAACTGCGTAAATTGCTAAAAGATGATGAAAATGTAGCCATTATCAATATTCACGGAAAAGGCTACAAACTCATTATGCCACAAGTTGCAAAGGAAGATTAATTTTTTTCCTCTACACTTATGAAAAGAATAAAAACAGCAAGAGATAATTTTCTTTTGCTGTTTTTTTTTGTGAAAATTACTTGATTTCCACAAATCAAAAAGAGATTTTTTCAATATTTTAAAACAAAAACAAAAAATCTTATCTTTGTGAAATGAAAAAGAATAATATATCCACAATATTGTTGGTGGTTTTACCACTTATTTTTCTCTCTCTGTTTTTAAGAGGGAATTTGATTCCGACCAATACACAATCGGATTTTCAACAAAAGGTAAACCAACAAAAAGAAGCCATTGCAACAATACAGGTTGGCGACACCTTGAAAGGAGAAATCGTAGGAATTATGGATGGCGACACGTATGATTTGCTTACAAACGAAAAAAAAACGTACCGAATCCGAATGGAAGGAATTGATGCTCCTGAACGTGGAATGCCCTATAACAAAGTTGCAAAAGATTATCTTTCTGAACTTTGTATTCAAAAAAATGTTACCGCAGTTGTTGTCAGTAAAGATATTTACAACAGATTGGTTGCCTACACTTTTCTTGACGATGGAAGAGAACTCAGTCATGAAATGCTAAAAGCCGGCTTTGCGTGGCATTATAAATATTATAATTCCGACAAAGAAATGGCACAATTGGAAAACAAAGCCCGAAAGGAGAAAAAAGGACTTTGGGCTGATGAGAATCCGATTGCACCTTGGGAAGCAAGAAAAATGAGAAGAGAACAAAATCAAAATAACAAATAATTACAATTTTAAAATAAACAAAAAAGGATGAAAACTAACACAACTTTTGAGGCAGCTAAAGCATATAATTTAGCCACAGAAATAGTTTATGCCGATGGCGGAGTCGTAAGCAAACAAGTAACAAAAAATACAGCAGGAAACGTAACACTTTTCTCTTTTGACAAAGGTCAAGGATTGAGTGAACATTCTGCTCCCTTTGATGCAATCGTACAAGTGCTCGATGGAGAAGCAGAAGTCGTTATTGGCGGAACACCACATATTGTAAAAACAGGTGAAATCATCATTATGCCAGCCAACATCCCTCACGCTTTGAATGCAGTAGAGAAATTTAAAATGTTATTGATAATGATAAAAGGATAAAAAAGATGAGCGAGTTGATTCATAATCCCGAAAAAAGAAAAGAATTATTAAAACACCTTATTCTTCAACTTCACAACAACGAATCGCCGGAACAGGTAAAAAAGAGATTGATTCATCTGCTTCATTCGGTGCCTTATGATGAAGTGGTGGAAGTTGAACAAGAATTAATTGCCGAAGGACTTCCGGTTGAAGAAGTGTTGCGTTTGTGCGATATTCATACGGCAGTTTTAGACGGGAATATCGACTTATCGGAAGCAAAAAAGATTCCGGAAGGTCATCCAATCCACACATTTACACAAGAAAACAGAGCGTTGGAAATCCGAATAAAGAAAACAAATGAATTATTGGCAACAATTCCTAATTTACAGGAAAATGAGATAAGCGATTTTTTACTTCAATTAAAAATTCTTTTCAATGAATTATCCGATGTTGAAAAACACTATTTGAGAAAAGAATATCTATTGTTCCCGTTTATTGAACAAGCCGGAATTACTGGACCACCAAAAGTGATGTGGGGAAAACACGATGAAACACGTGAATTTTTAAATGCCGTTCACGAAACGCTTAACAACAGCAGTGAAATCACAAAAGAGGAATTAGAAAGTGTTGTTTCTTTCGTTTTTGCTCCTGCTATTGAAGCTATTGAAGGAATGATTATGAAAGAAGAAGAAATCCTTTTTCCAATGGCAATGGACGAATTGAGCGATGAAAATTGGTATCAAATAGAAAAAGAATCGCCAATTTATGGATTTTGTCTTTACGATCCACAATCTGTTTGGAAACCACAAATCATAATTGAGAATGAACCAAAATTTGTGCAAGGAAATGCCATTACGTTGTCATCAGGAAGTTTTCACATAGAAGAATTGGAATCGCTTTTTGTAACATTGCCGGTGGATTTAACGTATGTGGACAAAAACGATAAAGTGAAGTTTTTTTCGCATAGTCCCAATCGTGTTTTTGAGAGAAATCGTGCTGTCATCGGTCGTGATGTTAGATTATGTCATCCTCCTCAAAGTGTCTATATTGTGGAGCAAATTCTCAATGACTTTAAAAGTGGGAAAGAAAATAAAGCCGTTTTTTGGATGTCAAACTTCAAAGGGCGATTTATCTATATTGATTACACTGCATTAAGAAGCCCAGAAGGAGAATATCTTGGAGTGGTAGAAATAACACAAGATATTACCGAATTACGAAAATTAGAAGGCGATCAACGATTACTTTCCTATACAAACAAAGATAAATAATGATGATAATTGGGTTACAAACGAAAATTAGCGATTTACTAAAAGAATATCCTCAATTGGAAGATGTTTTAATTGAAATTTCGCCGGCTTTTGCAAAACTAAAAAATCCAATATTAAGACGCACAATTGCGAAAGTTACCTCAATTCAACAAGCAGCAAAAATTGGAAATATTTCTGCTTCGGAAATTCTCGAAAAACTTCGAACTGTTGTCGGAGATAATCATACGGAGCAAGGTGTTTTTTTGGAAAATGGAAGTGATTCTTTTGATGAAAAACGTCCCGATTGGTTGAAAACTGAAAAAATAAAAATTCGTTTTGATGCAACCCCGATTATTGAAGCCGGCGACACGCCAATGAATGAGATTTTACGCCTTTCAAAACAGCTAAATCAAGGAGAAATTCTTGAACTTACAACTCCTTTTCGTCCCGAACCAATTATGGATTTAATCCGCTCAAAAGGGTTTTTAGTTTGGTATGATGGAAGTAAAACCTATTTCTTAAAGGAATAAATAAAAACTTGTAAATTTGCACTAAACTTAACGATAAATATGGACAATCCAGATTTACTGTTTTTCTGTACTATGTGCAAAAAAAAAACCGCTTAACTAAATTAAGAAGAAAAAATGCACAATTACACACAGAATAAAGAATTTTAAAAA
>JBDHYS010000041.1:0-8356 GCA_039811505.1 Paludibacteraceae bacterium
CAAGAGAAGAGGGCGAAAATGCTATTTACAACGCACTCGAAGCAATAGAATGGTTTAGAAATTATCAATTCGATAAAAAATCGGATTTATTGGGAGCAATAAAAATGACTGTAACGCAGATTAACGCAGGAACGCAACACAATGTTATACCTGATGTTTGCAGTTTTGTGGTGGATGTGCGAAGTAACGAATGTTATTCCAACGAAGAATTAATAAAAATAATAGAATCCAATGTAAATTGCACTATAAAAGTACGTTCCACTCGCTTAAATTCTTCTAAAACGCCCGAAAATCATCCAATAATTGAAAGAGGAAAACAATTAGGGCGTTCACTTTTTGGTTCACCTACTTTGTCGGATCAATCTTTGATGCCGTTGCCAAGTATAAAAATTGGACCCGGAAAATCTACCCGTTCGCACACTGCCGATGAATTTGTTGAAATCAATGAAATCGAAGAGGCAATTTCCATTTATTATCAACTTTTAAACGGATTGAAAATTTAGTTCTATGTAGTTTTTAGGTGTAAAAAAAATCAAATATTTTTGCAAATTAAATAAAAACTGTACATTTGAAGAAAATTTCAATTGATTTCTTTTGATGTGAAAATATAATTTTTTTAAAAGATAATACTATGGAAGTAACCCGATTGTATGATATTTTGGATAATTATTTAGAAAAATATCCAAATCAAGATGCAGCATTAGCTTCAAAACAGAACGGACAGTGGAATAAAATTAGCATTCAAGAATATGTGGAGCAGACAAACTTGATAAGCTACGGTTTAATGGCAATTGGTGTAAAATCTGGCGATAGAGTTGGACTTGTTTCTGGAAATCGCCCTGAATGGAATATGATAGATTTTGCGATTATGCAAATCGGTGCTGTTTCTGTGCCAATTTATCCTACAATAAGTCAGGAAGATTACATTCACATCTTAAATCATGCGGAGATGAAAGTAATTTTTATTGACGGAAAAGAATTACATTCGCGATTAGAACCAATTTTGCCAAACATACAAAGTTTAGAAAAAATTTACACATTTGTAAAAGAAGAAGGAGATTACGAATTGCTTTCTACGTTGAAGGAATTGGGAGCAAAAGAACCGCAACCGGAAAAATTGGCAAAAATAAAAGCTTCCATAAAACCCGAAGAATTAGCTACCATTATTTACACATCGGGGACAACGGGAGCTCAAAAAGGTGTTATGCTTTCACATTACAACATTGTGAGCCAAATTCAAAACCTCAAAATGACACCTTCGGAATGGAGTAAAACGGCTCTTAGTTTTTTGCCTTTGTGCCATGCTTACGAACGAATGTTGGTTTATTTGTATCAGTTTTTGGGAATGTCGGTTTATTATGCTGAAAGTTTAGGAACAATTGCGGAAAACATTAAAGAGGTGAATCCAACAATGATGAGTGCCGTTCCGCGTTTGCTCGAAAAGATTTACGATAAACTCTATTTGGCTGGTAAAAAACTGCCTTTTGCTCAACGTGCAATTTATTATTGGGCATTTAATTTGGCTACAAAATATCAATTGGAAGGAATGAGCCCGTTTATGACTTCACAATTAAAATTAGCCGACAAACTTATTTACTCCAAATGGCGTGAAGCACTTGGTGGAAATTTTGATATTGTTGTTTCGGGCGGTTCTGCAATTTTACCCCATATCGCTTCGTTTTTTTCAGCCATCGGAATGCCTGTGTTTGAAGGCTACGGACTGAGTGAAGCATCGCCGGTAATTGCTGTAAGTCAGCGGGGAAAAAATGGACGAAAATTTGGAACAGTTGGTTTGCCTTTGCCCGGTGTGGAAGTTAGATTAGGAGAAAAAGACGAAATCCTCTGCAAAGGACACAATGTGATGTTGGGATATTACAAAGACCCAGAACTTACTGCCGAAGTGATTGATAAAGATGGTTGGCTTCACACAGGCGACACCGGAAAATTTACGCCGCAAGGTCAATTGATTATAACGGGACGATTAAAAAGCATATTTAAAACTTCTTTTGGAAAATACGTTAATCCACAGGCAGTTGAATCGAAGTTTTGCGAATCGCCCTTCATTGAAAACCTTATTGTTTTGGGTGAAAATAAAAAATTTGCAGCGGCACTTGTTTTGCCTGATTTTGCCTATCTAAAAAGTTGGTGCGAGAAACATAATATCCCTTATACTTCCAATGAAGATATCATAAAGCACCCACAAGTTTCGGCACGAATCTTAAAAGAGATAAAAAAATACAATCAATTCTTTGGAGATTACGAACAAATCCGAAAATATCAATTAGTGGCTGATGAATGGTCGCAAAACAATGGATTTTTATCACCGACATTGAAAATAAAGAGAAAAGTTTTGGAAAAATTCTATAAAGATAAAATCGAAAAACTTTTTGAATAAAAAGAACGAGTAGGCGGAAAATTTTAATCAAAAATTTTCCGCCTACTCTCTTAATTTATAACAACTTTCACTATATTGAGATTTTTTTTGTATCTTTGCATTAGATTTTGTACATTTAGAAAAATCACACGTAAAGATGAAGAGCAAAAAGAAATCAAAGATTCTATTTATTTCGCAAGAAATTTTCCCTTATCTTCCCGAATCGGAATTATCGAAGCAAGGACGTTATTTACCACAAGCTATGCAAGAGCGAGGTAGAGAAACACGTACATTTATGCCAAAATTTGGCGATGTGAACGAACGAAGAAACCAACTACACGAGGTTATTCGCTTGTCCGGAATGAATTTGATAATCAATGATACAGATCATCCGCTCACAATAAAAGTGGCGTCAATTCCATCTGCGCGTATTCAAGTGTATTTTATCGACAGTGAGGATTTTTTTATGAACAGAAATATTCTTGCTGATGATAATGGAGAAGAATACGATGATAATTCTCAACGGGCAATTTTTTATATTCGTGGTGTGATGGAAACCGTAAAAAAACTGCGTTGGACTCCAGATGTGATTCACTGTCAAGGATGGATTTCGTCTTTAGCTCCTCTTTACATCAAAAAGGCGTACAACGATGATCCTTTTTTCAAAAACTCAAAAGTAGTTTTTACGCTGCAGAATGACGAATTTAAAAAACCTTTCAGTGCCGATTTTCCTCAAAACTTATTGTTAGATGGCATCGTAAAAGAGGATTTAGAAAGTATCAATGATGTGGAAATTACTTACGAAGCATTGACAAAATTAGCAATTGATTTCTCTGATGGAGTCATTCAAGCCAGCGAAACGGTAAATAAAGAATTGGTGAAATATGTGGAGAAAAAGAAGATTAAATTTTTACCATACGTTTCCAATGAAGATTATGCCGATGATTTTCTCAATTTCTATGAAGGACTGTAAATTGCAATATCACCCACAAATATTTTTCTGTACCACACATTAATTTTCACTTAGATGAAGCATTTATTTCTTGCTGTTTTTTTAATTATCTCAGCTGCCTCTTTTGTTGCGTGTGATGATGCTGTTGATAATCTTGGAGGAGCTATTCAACCCTCAAAAGATGGAATTGTTGTAATGGCTGATACTTTTCACCTCGACACCGAAACTAAAATGGTCGAAAATATCATTTCAAGACCCGATTCATTTTTGTTGGGACAATTTCAAGATGAAAAATTTGGAGTAACTACGGCAAGTATTTTATCAGAAGTAAAATTGTTCAAAGATGGTTTTACGTTTTTAGATACTTCTGTCGCAACAACAAAAGTTGATTCAGTTGTTGTTTCACTCTCTTTTGGAAGTGTTTTTGGCAGTGTAAATTCTCCTATTCACATCGGAATTTATGAGTTAAAAGACAGTTTAAAACGTAATCAAAACTACAACAGTGATATTGACCTTTCACCTTTTGTTGATTATTCCAAAATTATTGCCGATACGGTTTTTACAGTAAAAGATGGATTGACGGGAAAAATAAATCGCCAACTCCGTTTTCATGTTAAACCTCAATTCAAACAACGATTTTTTACATTAAATCCTGCAGATTATAAAAACCAAGATGCTTTTCGTAATTTCTTCAAAGGAATGTACATCACTACAGAATATTTTGGTAATGCGACTATGCTGAATGTTCAAGCTGTGAAACTGACAATGTATTACAGTTATGCTTATCATTCCAATCCAACTGAAAAAATAAAAGGAATTCAAGATTTTTATGTTAATACAGAAGTGAAACGTGTGAATAGAGTGGTTCATCCGATAAGAAACAATGTGACTGACGTTACTAATAATTATAACTTTGTGGCTTCACCAGCAAATTATTATACACGCATTCGGATTCCATTGGACAGAATCAGAAACAATGTAAATGTTGGAAGTAAAGTGTTAGAAATCAATCAGGCATCTATAAAAATTAATATTAAAAAGAAAACCGAAGCAGATAATTCTTATTTGCCTTACAACCGTTCATTGTTGTTGATAAAAGAAGATGCACTGAATAGATTTTTTAGCAAACGCGAAGCCTTGTCCGATACTTGTTCGTTTTTATCCAACCGTGACAGCACTTACATAAGTACCGATAATTATAGTTATCATTTCGCTTTTTCAGGACTTTCTAAATTAATAGACAAAGAATTGAAAGAAAAAGACAATCTAAAGCCTTATATTGATATGGTTTTGGTGCCTGTAACGCCTGTTTATACGCAAACTTCTGCTTATGGTGATGTTACAATTACTGAAATTAATCAAAGTAATCAAATGCAAACAACCACTATTTTCGGAGGAAAAAACAGTGAAAATCCGATGAGAATGGAGATTATTTATAGTGGTTTCTGACGTTTGCAGAAATTGAATTTGTAACAGTAGAATGATAAAATAATGGGGAATTTTCTAAAACGAAATTCCCCATCTTTATTGTTGAAAATTTATAATTGACTGATTTTGATTATTTTGCACCAATAGTTTCAATTTCAACTAATGCTCCCAAAGGTAAATCTTTTACGGCAAATGCGGAACGAGCAGGACATTCTTCTTTGTAATACTCTTTATAAACTTCATTCATTCCTCCAAAATTTCCAATATCGGAAAGAAAAACGGTCGATTTTACCACATCTTTAAAAGTATAGCCCGCTTCATTTAAAATTGCTTCAATATTTCTAAAAACTTGTTCGGTTTGCCCTTTAATGTCTGGTGCAACAATTTTTCCAACGTTTGGATCGATAGGAAGTTGTCCGGAAATATACAAAGTTCCGTTCGCTTCAATTGCTTGACTGTAAGGACCGATTGCTGCCGGTGCTTTGTCGGTTGAAATTACTTTTTTCATGATGAATCTCTGTTGTTTTTAGTTTGTTTTTAACTTCTAATTTGTCCTTTACCTATTATAATCCATTTGTAAGAACACAATTCTTCTAAACCCATCGGACCGCGAGCATGAAGTTTTTGAGTGCTAATTCCAATTTCGGCTCCTAAACCAAATTGTGCTCCATCTGTAAAAGCAGTGGAAACGTTGGTGTAAACACAAGCTGCATCAACCACTTTTTCAAATAATCGTGCGGTAGATTCATTTTCCGTAACAATACATTCACTATGTTTTGAGCTCTGTTCTGCAATTTGTTCAAAAGCTTCTTCAGTTGAAACAACGGTTTTTATTGCCATTTTATAATCCAAAAACTCGATTCCAAAACTCGATTCATCAGCTTTTTCCAACAAATTTACAGGATAGTTACCAATCAATTCCGCATACGATTTTTCATCGGCATAAATTATGACATTTTTTTCTGCCAATGGATTGCAAAGTTGCGATAAATCGGATAATCTTTCTTGATGAATAATTAAACAATCCAATGAATTACAAACACTTACTCTTCTTGTTTTTGCATTGAAAACAATCTCTCTTCCTTTTGCTAAATCTCCTTCTTTGTCAAAGTAGGTGTGGCAAACTCCTGCTCCGGTTTCGATAACGGGAACTCGTGCATTTTCTCTAACATATTGTATCAATCCACAACCACCGCGTGGAATAATGACATCTACGCAGCCAACGGCATTCATTAATTCGGCTGTAGCTTCGCGTCCGGCAGAAAGTAGAGTGATAATGTGTTCGTCTAAACCATTTCTGGCAAGCACTTTTTTAATAAGCGATACAATTGCCAAATTGGATTCATACGCATCGCTTCCTCCTTTCAGTACACAAGCATTTCCCGATTTGAAACAGAGCGAAAAAACATCAAAACTCACATTTGGACGTGCTTCGTAGATGATTCCAATGACACCAAACGGAACCGATATTTTAGAAATATTCATCCCATTGGGGCGTTTTGTTTCTGACAGCACTTTTCCTAACGGTGAAGGTAAATTTGCCACGTTTCTTATGTCGCTTGCAATTCCGTTAATTCTTTCAGTTGTCAATTGCAATCGGTCGTACAATGGACTTTTTTTGTCCATTTTGGCTAAATCACGCTCATTTGCTTTGATAATTTCATCACTGTTTTGTGTCGTTTCATCTGCTAATTCCCTCAAAATTTGGTTTATCTGTTGGTCATTCAGCATATTTAAAGAGCGTGAGGCTTGCACAGCCGAATTTTTCCAATCTGTTGATTTTATCTCCATTTTCTTCTACTACAATGTTGTTTTTTTCTATTTGGAAGTAAAAACTTCCTTTTATCTATAATAAACTCATTAGAACTAAAAAAGTTCTATCATTAAAGAGGGTTTATCACTCGTTCTAATTCTTTTGAAAGATGTTTTTTCAGCATATCAATATGTTCAATCTCTTTTCTAATTTTCTCCATTTCTTGCCCGTTGTTAGCTTCAAAAGCCCGTTTCATCTCTAATAATTTCTCTTTTCGCATATTCATTATGATTGCCAATTTATATTCATGAATAATTTGCTGAATGTGAATAACGCTTCTTTCTCTTTCGAAATTTGTTTTCACAAATTTTGAATGAATTTTACTTAAAACATATTTTTCTGAAAATAATTCGGCTGCTGTTCGGCTAATCTTTTCATTGGTATGATAAATAAAATATCCTTCAATGTTAAAACCTTTTAGATGTTTTTGTTGGTCGTATTCTTGTCTGATTTGCTCAAAAACAGGATTTACAAATATTAAATTATCGTTTTCTAATTCGTGTAAAATATATTCTCCAACGGTTGTTTCAAGTTCTCGCTCTTCGTTCTTTTCATTAATTGACGAAACGAGAAATTTAGTTCCAAATTTTAGCAATGTTTGAACGATAGAGTGTTCTTCTTTGTCCAAATGGTATTCTCTTTTTGCCGATTTATCCGATGCGTTAGAAGAGGAAACAGTTGCTGTAGATGGTAAATTAGCAGAGGTCGTTTGTTTTTTTACATTTTCAAGCTGTTTTGTTTTTATATTATTGATTTCATGATAAAGTCGTTCCTCACTCACATTTAAAAGTGTGCTGCATTCTTTGACATATTCACTTCTAATAAGCTGATTTGGAATTACAGCAATGCTACGGACAATATCTTGAACAAGATAAGCACGTTTTATAGGGTCATTTCCTACATCATTAATTAAAAGATTGGTTTTGAAACGGATAAAATCTACAGCATTTTGCTCCACATATTGAATAAAATCCGAAGCGTTGTTTTTTTGTGCAAAACTGTCGGGATCTTCATTTTCAGGCAGAAGTAGAATTTTTATGTTCAGTCCTTCTTCCAAAAGCAAATCCACTCCACGAAGCGATGCTTTTATTCCTGCCGTGTCGTTGTCATAAATTAGTGTAACATTTTCAGTGAAACGATGAATTAACCGAATCTGATTGGAAGTAAGTGCTGTGCCTGATGAAGCTACCACATTTTCAATACCGCTTTGGTGCATCGAAATGACATCGGTATAACCTTCAACAAGATAACATCTTTCGTTTTTTACGATTGCTTGTTTTGCAAAATAAATTCCGTATAATTCATTGCTTTTGTGGTAGATTTCCGACTCGGGAGAATTCACATATTTGGCAGTTTTTTCTGTCATTTTTAATGCTCTCCCACCAAAAGCAACCACTTTTCCGGAAATGGTGTGAACAGGAAAAATGACGCGTCCTCTAAATCGGTCGGCTAAATAATTGTATTCTCCTTCAAATGTAAGTCCTGTTTTTACTAAATATTCTTTTTTGTAACCCGATTTTATTGCCTCTTTCGTAAAACCATCTTTTTCATCTAAACAATATCCAAGTTGAAATTTTTGGATTATATCTTCACGAAATCCACGCTCTTTGAAGTAACTTTTTCCGATGGCTTTTCCTTCGGCGTGATGATGAAGATTCGTGGTAAAATGCTTTTGTGCAAATTCATTTACCAAAAACATACTTTCTCGATCGTTTTTTGCTGCTACATCTTCTGCCGAAAGCTCCTTTTCTACAACTTCGATATGGTATTTTCTGGCTAAATATTTCAA
>JBDHYS010000042.1:0-8306 GCA_039811505.1 Paludibacteraceae bacterium
TTTCTCGGCTGGAGCTTATACGCTCGGTGCCGGATTTGCTGCAACAGGACTTCCAAATATTATGGTAAGCAACGGAATAGATTATTTGGGAATAACGTCTGAAACTCCATATTGGGCTATTTTCTTATTGCTTACATTCCTGATGTTATTTAGTGCATTGATTTTCCAATCGAAAACGGTGCGTACGCTTATTTTTATCCCCATTGCTCTTAGTACAGAACAACGATTGGGTTTGCCACCGTTGAGTCTTGCGTTTGTTTTATCGCTTCTAATTAATCATGTATATGTTTTACCTTTCAACAGTAAACCAGCTGCATTGCTTTACACAACTGACCATTACAGTTGGAGTGATACATTTAAGTTTGGTATGGTAATGATGGTAATTACTTGGTTGGTTACGATGCTTTGGGGAGAAACAGTATTGAGATGGCTTGGATATACAAATGGTTTGTTTTTTTAATGTGAAATGATAACGCTTATTCCAAAAGTACACGATAGATTTACGTTAGAGTTTAAAACACTCTACAAGGCTCGCCGTAAGGTTAAGAAAAATAATTTTATGCTTAACTTCTGGATTTTTGTGCCAAATAGCTTGGATATTAACAATAAAACTTATTCACGAATAGATTTCTACAAAGATCTTCGTACTAATATCCGATTAATTACACCTGTGTTTTTATTAAGAGAGATTGTAAATGGAAAAGCAATCCCGTTGAAAAATTTAAAAAATGGGATGAATGAATTTGCAACAAATCCTACGCGTACGAATTCTGCGGAATATGAATATCAGATAAAAATGTTTGCGGCTATTTATAAAAGTGCATTAAGGGATCAAATCAGCTATATCTTTGATAAAACAAATAGTGCGACTGAACAAAATATGCAAATCGAACAACTGCTGTTTCACTCAAAGCAAATTCTGGAAGCTTACAGAAATTTAGCACATATAATTAAAACTCCTACTATCACGAAAGAGCAATTCAGCTACTTTGTGTATGGTGATGAATTTATTACCAATATCACATTGAAGGAGTTTTACAAAATTGGAAATAACCCAGATAAATTCTTAGAAGAAAATACTATTAGTAAAGTAATAGATTTCTTAAAAAAAGAAGAAACGTATAAATTAGACCAAAATCACTCAGAAGAATCTAAAAAAAACACACAATATCAGAGAGATGGGATTTTTCGGATGAGTATGTTGAAAAAATACATTGACAGCGATTTGTTTTTGAATGCAAACAAAAAGAAAGATGCTGCAGTAATTGCCGATTTCTATCAAAGTATTGCTGCCGGAATTTCAATGGTCGTAGCAACGGTTATTGCTTTTTTTGCACAACAAATTTATGGTAATTTTACACTGCCACTTTTCATCGCTTTGGTTATTGGATATATGCTTAAAGATAGGATTAAAGAGCACATGCGTTATTATTACGCTTCAAAACACAACGGAAAATATTTTGACAACAAAACAACTATCAGCATCAAAGAAAAAATTATAGGGTGGACAAAAGAGAGCTTTGATTTTATCACAGAATCAAAAGTGCCTGCCGATGTAATGCTTTTTAGAAATAGACATCCACTGTTGGAGGCAGAAAATAGATTTGCAAACGAAAAAATCATTTTATTTCGGAAAACGGTTTTCTTGGAAAGACAAAAAATAGATGAAAACACCACGTATGATATTGATGGAGTAGCTGAAATAACACGATTAAATCTATCTTCTTTTATGCGTAAAATGGACAATCCTGAGTTTCCAATCTATAAACTCAACGAAGAAAAGGGGATAGAAAAAAACACAGCTATCAGAAATTATTATCTGAATATTGTGGTGCAACTAAATTTTGAGAACAAAGACATTTTCCAGCGTTATCTTATAAAATTTAATCGAGATGAAGTTGTCGAAATAAAGTTGATGTAAGTGCTTTAATCACTTCATCATCTTTTCTCTCAGATATTTAGGAAGATAGAACGTATTGTTTTTGTCAATAAAAACAACTACAGAACCTAAATCTATCTCATCTCCATTAAATTTTGCAACTGAACTAAAAGCAGTTATTTCTAACTTATTCTTTTTGTTGCTTACAGTCAGCTTTTTGAATTGCCCATCGTTCTCAATTATTTTATATTTCATCTCATCAAAAACTGATGTATGTTGAGCAAATGTATTGGATGTGTGTTCTTTCATTGTTGTTTTCAAACCGCTAACTTTGTATAAATAGTTGTGCAAATCCACATTAAGAACATTTCCTTTCAAAATATCACCTTTAGGATGATAAACAGCTAAAAAAACCTCTTCTCCGGTATGACTTCCAGATGTAAATCCAAAAGTAGTCCTATCGGTGTAAATAGCTGTAATATATTTACCCATATTATTGCTTTCAGATTTTTTTGTGTAATTTTCCTCACGCTTGTAGTTTTTTGAATTGAGTAACAAATTCAGTTCTTCGTCTGTTAAATCAATGTCGCTGTAAGTTTTGAAAATCTCTCTAAATTCTTCCGGTTTTGCAGAAAGCAATAATTCTTCCATTCCATTTGAGGTCCGTTTTATTTTTGAAACAGCATCGAAATGATCTTTTAATGTCAAACGATTCACACTTTTCTTTAATCCGTAACGACCTATTGAAAATCCACTATTCCCATGGTCTGGCAAAATTACAACTGTTGTGTTTCCATCTTTTTGAGCAAAACGAATTGCTTCTCCTACTGCATCGTCAAAAGCCAAAAACTCAGAAATCATTCCTGCCGGATCGTTTCCATGAGCCGACCAATCAACTTTACTTCCTTCGACCATTAAGAAAAATCCATTTTCATTTTTATCTAAAATCTCCAAAGCTTTGGTTGTCATTTCTGCCAACGAGGGCTCTTTTTCTGTGTTTCTATCCAAATCAAACGACATGAATCCGGGACGAAATAATGCCCAAACTTTTTCTCCATTATAATTGAGAAGTCCATTTTTATTGTCAAGAATCAAATCTGTACCATTCTTTTTAAAATAATATTTCATATCTTCACTAACCAATGCAGTGCCACCTCCAAACATTATCGTCAAATCGTTGTAAGCCATTTGCTGTGCAATTATTCTGTAATTTCCTCTATCGTAATAGTGCGATGCACAATCTGCTGGTGTTGCTTGTGGAAATTCACAGGTTACTACCAAACCTGTTGCTTTTTTTTGTTCCATTTTCATTGCCTCCAAAATGGTAACTAATGGTTGGTAAATGCTATCGGGATTTAATTTTATAATATCATTTTCAGGATCAGCTTTTGAATAAATAGAAACTTGACCCGCCAACATTGGAACGCCAGTCATATAAGTTGATGTTGTTGGAGCTGAATCTCCAATAGGAGCGTTGGATGAAAATGTAGTTACTGTCCCACATAAATAAGGATCCAGATTGAGGTGATTTCCTTCGTTTCTATAAAATTTTACCCAACGTGATGCCGATAAAACACTCAAGGAAGTCCCATCTGGAATCATTACGATTAAATTTTTTGTTGGTCGAATTTCTTCTGCAAAAAGAAGTGTGGAAAACAAGAAATGAATAAAAGTTATAAAAAAAAGTCGTCTCAACGTATTGTTTTTTTTGATGTAATTCTACAAAAATAAAAAAAAACTAGCTTTTGCTGGTTTTGGTTAATGTATATTTGTTCTTTTTAACAAAGAAAAGTACTTTATTCTATTGATATTGAATGTAGATTGGTTGAGGTTTTAATGTCAGCAATCTTTCAGGTGTTAATAGCTTAAATGGCTCATTTTTAATATCATTTTTATAGAATATTTTAAATCCTGTAAATTGAACCGGTTCTTTGTAAATAAAATGACGATGCGTACCAAATTTTAATTCTGGTGGTCCCCAACCATCCATATCGATAACTAATTGTGTCGTTGGTTTTAGAACAATGTTTTGGTAGCTTGTCAACATTCGTTGTGTAAAACGATGAATTACAAAAACCTTCGGAGGTAAATCATATTTTTCTACCAAATCTGATAAATAATTTGTGCAGAAATTAATATCGGTGGCATCAAACGTACCAATTTTTTTTCCTGGCAACGAACCATCTTTCATCGAAAACTCTGGGTCAATTCCAAGATGAACGTGTGGTAATTTTAAGTACTCTTCAAGCTGAGGCAATTCTTTTTGAATTGTGCTCAATCCCACTTGAATATCCAAAAAAACCAACGTGCCTTTTCGCATCTCTGCAATTCTCAATACCGAATCTATTTGGCTAAAAGGCATTCTTGCCCTGTACATTCCATCCTTTCCGGCAGAACCTTGTGCCACCACTGCAATATAATGAAGTGCCGGAATAATAGGAGTTGATGGGTCGGCATTTTCCCAATTTTTTATCTCCGAATTCAGTTTTTCCCACATCTGTTTTGGTGGTAATTCACCTAAAATCCCCATTTTTGTAGAATATAAATTTCCATAATAGGCAATTATTCTGTTAAATGGCAAAATCGCACCATTGCGAGGTAACGGTTGGTTTTTTACAGGCCATAAGCCCGTTGTGTCTCCATTAGCCAATTGGTTTATTTTGTCAAAATAAGCAATGGAATCCACAAATAATGGCTCATTGTGTGTTGTAGTTTCATTTTCTAAAAGATATTCTTTACTCTCCGTTTTGGTAGTGTTTGAACCGCACGACATAAATAATGTTATTATAATTATAGCAAGGGTAAAAAAAAGTGATTTTTTCATATATAACAAATTGATTTTTATATGTTTCTATTAGTTTTATTCAAGGCAACAAAGATATAGAATTTATTCAATAATGCAAATCAGAAATTAATTTTATAAAATGAATTTTTAGAATAAAAATCAACAATTGTTTTGACATTTAAAAATGAATGTCTATCTTTGCAGTCCAAAAAAATATCTTAATACAAAAATTATCTATGATTATTGTACCTATCAAAGAAGGCGAGAACATTGAAAGAGCGCTAAAAAGATTTAAACGCAAATTCGAAAAAACAGGAGTAGTAAGGGAATTGCGTAGTCGTCAAGCATTTGACAAACCTTCGATTGCAAAGCGTAAACAAAAACAACGTGCAGTTTACGTACAACAATTGCAAAGAAACGAAGAATAATAAAAAATAGACTAAAAAAAGTTGATTATTTGATTAATTTAAATTAATTTCGTACTAAGTTTTGTTACGTGAAGTTAATTAGCAAATGATCAATAAGTTTCTACAATATATACAGTATGAGAAGAGCTATTCTTTTCATACTGTTTTGTCGTACCAAACAGATTTGAATCAATTTTGCCAATTCCTTGAAGTTTCTCCCGAAAACTTTTCACCCGATCAAATTTCTTTTCAAACCATTCAAAACTGGATATTATATTTAAGTGAAAACAATAATTCGGCTCGTTCTATTTCTCGAAAAATATCGACTCTTAAATCTTTTTGGAAATTTTTACTTCGGAATAACCTTGCGAAAAATAATCCTACATTAAAGATAATCCTACCCAAAACAAAAAAAACACTTCCGGTGTTTTATAAACAAGGCGAGATTAATGCCGTACTTCATAAAGAAAACTCTGAAAAGAATGATTTTAATGACGTAAGGGATAATCTTATCATTAATTTGCTTTATCAAACAGGTGTTCGTGTGTCAGAATTAATTAATATAAAAGAGTCTGATATCGATTTTTCATCAAAAGGGATAAAAATCATTGGAAAAGGAAAAAAAACAAGAATTATTCCTATAGGTAATAATATTGCAGAAGAAATTACAAAATTTAGAAACAATAAATCAATCAATGTAGAGAAAAGAAACAACTATTTAATTGTGGATAAAAACGGAGAACCTGTAAATAGGTGGAAAATCTACAACATTGTTCACAATAAAATGTCGGCTGTAAGCACAATGCGTAAGCAAAGCCCACACGTTTTTCGACACACTTTTGCTACAACAATGTTGAATAATGGAGCCGAAATCAATACAATTAAAGAGCTTTTAGGACATTCAAGTTTGGCGGCAACTCAAGTTTACACGCATACAAATTTTAAAGAATTAAATGATATTTATAAACAAGCTCATCCAAGAGCTATTAAAAAAGGAGGTAAAATATGAAAATCAACATTCAATCTGTCAATTTTGACGCAACTGAAAAACTGAATGAGCATATTAATAAGAAGACCAAAAAAATTGAAAAAGTTTTTGATGATATTATGTCAATTGATTTTTACTTGAAAGTTGTAAAACCAGAAACAGCTCAAAACAAGCAAATTGAAATCAAAGCTGTAGCACCGGGAGTTGACTTTTTTGCTTCTAAAACTTGTGATACCTTTGAGGAAGCTATTGATTTGGGATTGGAAGCAATAGAAAAACAAGCAAAGAAGCACAAAGAAAAATTGTCAAAAAAATAAATAATTTGAATTATTGTTTTGTATATTAAAATAATTCTATATCTTTGCAAGCCGTTTGGAATGTCTAATTCAAACGGCTTTTTAACCCGCAAAGGTTTATAAACTAAGTATTTGCCTCTTTAGCTCAGTTGGCCAGAGCACGTGATTTGTAATCTCGGGGTCGTTGGTTCGAATCCGACAAGAGGCTCTAAATAGAAAAAACAGTGTAAATTTGACGTAATTTACATCTTTTTTGTTAAGCAAAAAGCTTAATTTATCTTAATTTTTTGGGCAGATACCAAAGTGGCCAACTGGGGCTGACTGTAACTCAGCTGTCTTTCGACTTCGGAGGTTCGAATCCTTCTCTGCCCACAAATACAAAATAAGATGCGGAAGTAGCTCAGTTGATAGAGCATTAGCCTTCCAAGCTGAGGGTCGCGGGTTTGAGCCCCGTCTTCCGCTCTTTTTTATAAAAAATAAGATAACATTGAGAATGACAACGATAGTTTAGGATTTTCTAATAAAAAAGACTATCAATTCTAAATTAAATTGCTGTTGTAGCTCAGTGGTAGAGCACTTCCTTGGTAAGGAAGAGGTCACGAGTTCAATCCTCGTCAACAGCTCTTCTTTAGCGAAGAAAATAGATTACAATACATATTACTAATTAATTAAAAAATAAATTTTGAGTTATGGCAAAAGAAAAATTTGACAGGTCAAAACCTCACGTGAATATCGGTACAATTGGTCACGTTGACCACGGTAAAACTACTTTGACCGCAGCAATTACTACAGTATTAGGAAAAAGAGGTCTTTCAGAATTACGTTCATACGATTCTATCGACAATGCTCCAGAAGAAAAAGAACGTGGTATTACTATTAATACTTCTCACGTAGAATATCAAACAGCAAATCGTCACTATGCACACGTTGACTGTCCAGGTCACGCCGACTACGTTAAAAACATGGTTACTGGTGCTGCTCAAATGGACGGTGCTATTATCGTTGTAGCTGCTACTGATGGTCCTATGCCTCAAACTCGTGAGCACATTTTGTTAGCTCGTCAGGTAAACGTACCTCGTCTTGTTGTATTTATGAACAAATGCGATATGGTTGATGACGAAGAAATGCTTGAGCTTGTTGAAATGGAAATGCGTGAGCTTCTTTCATTCTACGATTTTGACGGTGATAATACACCTGTTGTTCGTGGTTCTGCTCTTGGAGCGTTGAATGGAGTTGAAAAATGGGAAAATCAAGTTATGGAGCTAATGGATGCAGTTGATACTTGGATTGAACTTCCTCCACGTGATATCGACAAACCATTCTTAATGCCTGTTGAAGACGTATTCTCAATTACTGGTCGTGGTACAGTTGCTACTGGTCGTATCGAAACCGGTGTTATCAATACAGGTGAAGAAGTACAAATCATGGGACTTGGAGCTGAAGGAATGAAATCAGTTGTTACTGGTGTGGAGATGTTCCGTAAAATTCTTGACCGTGGTGAAGCTGGTGATAACGTAGGTTTATTACTTCGCGGTGTTGACAAAGATGCAATCAAACGTGGTATGGTTATCGCAAAACCAAATACAGTGAAACCTCACGATCATTTCAAGGCATCAGTTTATATCTTGAAAAAAGAAGAAGGTGGACGTCACACTCCATTCCATAACAAATATCGCCCTCAATTCTACATCCGTACATTGGACGTAACAGGTGAAATTACTCTTCCAGAAGGAACAGAAATGGTAATGCCTGGTGATAACTTGGAAATTGAAGTTAAATTGATTTATCCAGTAGCTTGTTCAGAAGGTCTTCGTTTTGCAATTCGTGAGGGCGGACGTACTGTGGGCTCCGGACAAATTACAGCGATTCTTTAATAATAAGGAATCATTCAAATAAGTAAGATAGTTTTTTCAGATTTATATTAAATCTGAAAAAACTATAAAACACGGGT
>JBDHYS010000043.1:0-8261 GCA_039811505.1 Paludibacteraceae bacterium
GATTGGTCCCGATCTGAGTTCCGGGATGTCCGCGCCAATTTCGTAATCGCTGAATTTGAATTTGTTCATAAAATTGAAAAACGAATGGAAGAAAGAGATACGTGGCAAGGTCGAGTTTATAAATAAACCGTTTCTAAGAGCAGAAATATTACTTTCTTCAAGTTGCTTATTGTGTTTACAATATTTTTGTTATTTTTGCATTAAATGGTTTGATCTGCGAATTTCATAATGAACAAAAAATACTTCTTTCTACTATTTCTGTTTTTTGTTCCGTTTTTTTTACAAGCGGTTCCTGCTTATCCGTATCCAACTCAATTGACCCAGTCTGATGGAACAAAAATTACTGTTTTGCTCAAAGGAGATGAATTTCATCACTATTATACCACCGAAGATAATTATCTTTTGATAAAAGACGAAAAAGGATTTTTCTGTTATGCACAAGCTGAGCAAAATGGAGAGATTAAAAGTTTACACATCAGAGCAAAAGAGGTGAAAAAACGGTCAAAACAAGAACAAAAACTTCTGCTTCAAACAAAAAAAGTGAGTTCCCAATTTGTGGCGTCCAATAAATTAAAAAAACGAAATAGAATGGTGGAAAGTGGAAGCATTGCACCTCGTCCAAGTAAATTTCCACGAATCGGCTCGCCAAAATCATTGGTAATTTTGGTTAATTTCTCCAATCTTTCTTTTCAGGCAAACCATTCACGTACCGAATTTTATAATTTACTCAACGAAGAAGGTTACAGTAACAACGGTGCAACAGGTTCGGCTCGTGATTATTTTAAAGATAATTCAATGGGCAGTTTTTCGCCTCAACTTGACGTTGTCGGTCCTTTCAATCTTCCCAACACGTATGAATTTTACGGAGAAAACAACAAAGACGGTGAAGATAAAAATGCCGTTCAGATGATTGTGGATGCTTGTAGAATGGCTTTTGAAGCGGGAGTTAATTTTTCGCAATACGACACTGATAATAACGGTTTTGTGGATAATGTTTTCGTATTTTATGCCGGCTACAACGAAGCAGAAATGGGTGGCGACAACACAATTTGGCCTCA
This sequence comes from Paludibacteraceae bacterium, assembly GCA_039811505.1. Classification (GTDB taxonomy): domain Bacteria; phylum Bacteroidota; class Bacteroidia; order Bacteroidales; family Paludibacteraceae; genus UPXZ01. Next base: position 1,059 of record JBDHYS010000043.1, read on the forward strand.
TCGTTGGTCTGTGATGCCAGGTGTAAATTACGAAGGCACAGTCAATTCCACTCTTTTTAATGGTAAAAGAATTAGAGATTACGCTTGCACATCGGAATTAAAAGGGCGTAACGGTTCCATTATGGCAGGAATTGCCACTTTTGCCCACGAATTTGGTCATGTTTTAGGACTTGCCGATATGTATCCTACAAATGGTGCAAAACATCATACACTTTCCAAATGGAGCATTATGGATGACGGAACGTATCTGAATGATGGAAGAACACCGCCATCTTATAACTCGTTTGAGCGATTTCAATTGGGATTTATCACACCCATTCCGTTAATTTCTGCAAGAGATATTACTTTGCAACCATTAAATACACACAATCAAGCCTATTTGATTTCATCAGAAAATACGCACAATTTAAATCCTGAAAACCCACTTCCGGCAGAATTTTTTCTTTTAGAAAACAGGCAAAAAACAGGTTGGGATCAATTTTTACCCGGTCAAGGAATGTTAATTTATAGAATCTTCTACGACTCAAACGATTGGTATTACAACGAACCCAACAATAATCCAAATAAAATGGGCGTGGATATTATGGAAGCCGATGGAATTGCAAGTGAAAGTTCGCTTTCAGGAGATCCATTTCCAGGAACAAAAAAAATCACATATTACAATCCGACACTTCGAAACGGCGCTGAATTAAAAGGCAAAGAGATTACACAAATAGTTGAAAGCAAAGAAATAATTACATTCCTTTATGGAGATACAGAAGGAAAAAGACCGATTTATGTCGTTCCGCCAACTGCAACAGACGCTACAGAAATTTCTTATGATAGATTTACGGCAAATTGGGAAAAAGTTTTTGACGCAACGGGTTATTACATCACAGTTTCTTACATTGATTATTTAGGGAATCAAATTCCACACACTACGCATCAATGGACAACAGACAATCATTGTACATTCTACAATTTGCTTTCGGGAAAAGAATACAGGTACAAAGTGCAAGCAAGTGATAGAAACGAAGTTTTAGGGTATGAAAATATTACCGATTTTTCCAACATAATGAAGCTGAAAACCGATGAAAATCCGGAAAAATCAAACTTGCGTGTTTCTGTAAATAGCGATGGTAGTGTCAATGTGTATGCACCGGACGAAACAATTGGAAATGAAAAAATCTTTGTTTACAATGTGATGGGACATTTAATTACAAACGCAACGGCAAAAAACGATATTACCGTTATAGGCAAACTCCCTAAAAACTCAATATTGTTAATAAAATTAGGAGATTACAGCACAAAAATTTTAATCCGATAAAAAAAGATCATTACAATTTCATTTTACACCGTTACCACAAAAAAAAGCTGTTCACAAAAATGAACAGCCAAATTATTTGGAATCTTTTTTATTAATAATCAAGGAAAAACCAACTCATTTATACCTTGTCGTACAATTATAGGTTCGTCTTCCGTGCAATCAATTATCGAAGAAGGAGTTGTTCCACCAATTCCGCCATCAATAACCAAATCGACAATCCGTTCGTATTGTTCAAAAATCAATTCCGGGTCTGTAAAATATTCTTCTGAAAGATTTTCATTGTGAATGGTGCTAACCATTATCGGATTTTCCAATTCACGCACAATTTCTAAAACAATATTATTGTCGGGAATGCGGATACCAACGTTTTTCTTATTCTTAAATAATTTTGGTAAGCTGTTGTTTCCTTGCAAAATAAATGTAAAAGCACCGGGAAGATTTTTTTTCATTAATTTGAAAGTGGTGTCGTTCATTTTTGCATATTCACTCACTTGACGAATATCTTCACAAACAAAAGAAAGGTGTGATTTACGAATGTCCTTGTTTTTTAGTTTTGATATTTTCTCCACTCCGGCTGCGTTAAAAATATCGCAAGCAAAAGCATACATCGTATCCGTTGGGATTATGATAATACCTCCATTTCGTAGCACTTCTACCACGTGGCGAATCCTTGCCGGATTTGGATTTGTGTCGTAAATTTTTACCACTGACTCAATTCAAAATTGATTTTCAATAAAAAAATAAATTAAAATCCTGCATAAAATACAGGATTTTATTAAAAATGAATCTGTTAACGCTATTTTATCAATTATGAATTAAAAGCGTCAATAATTGCTTTAAAATCAGCTGCTTTCAAAGAAGCACCGCCAATTAATCCGCCATCTACATCAGGATTGGAAAATAATTCTTTTGCGTTTGTTGGATTGCAACTACCTCCGTAAAGAATAGAGGTGTTACTTGCAATTTCTTCTCCGTATTTTTTAGCAATTAAAGAACGAATGTAAGCGTGAATTTCTTGTGCTTGGTCAGAAGTTGCTGTTAATCCTGTTCCAATTGCCCAAACCGGCTCATAAGCAATTACGATTTTTGAAAATTCTTCTGCAGAAAGATTGAAAACAGAACCATCTAATTGTGCTTCAACAACTTCGTTTTGTCTGTTTGCCTCACGTTCTTCTTTCAATTCGCCGATACAAAAAATAGGTGTTAAATCGTTTTTTAATGCTAACAAAACTTTTTCTTTCAATATTTCATACGTTTCACCATAATAGGCTCTACGTTCTGAGTGTCCCAAAATAACATGATTTGCACCTGTTGATTTTATCATCGAAGCGCTAACTTCTCCGGTGTAAGCACCGGATTCTTTGTCGGAGCAATTTTGTGCTGAAATGTTGATTTTAGATGTGTCAATAGTAGAAGCCATGCTTGCTAAATGGATAAATGGAGTTCCAATTACAACCTCGCAATTGGGAGTTGAATGCTCCAATATATTGTTTAATTCTATTGCTAAGGCTAATCCTTCTTGCAGGGTTTTATTCATTTTCCAATTCCCTGCCACGATGTTTTTTCTCATACTTTTTTTGTTATTTTCTTTTACAAAAATGCTTGTAGTTTATATTTGTTAAAAATTGTTTTCGTATTCTGTTTTTTAGTAATCTCTCCAATTCAGTTTGGAAATAATTGTCCCGTTTTCTATTGTCATTAAACCCGGATTGGCTCTAATAATTGTTTTCAATGTGATAGGATCCGATTTGCAAAATGGGAATGTAATGCCTGTATTTCCAATTAATTGCTCAATATCTTCGTCATTAGATGAAGTTAAAGCATAAAATGGTTCATTCATTTCTTTTGCTTTTTCATAGAGTTGTTCAGCTTTTTTCATCCCCTCTTCCGATGTTTTTCTTACGTCATACACAATGATAAAATGGACTTTCCCGTTGTGATGCAGCAATTCATTGGTTATGTCATCTTGATTTTTATCAATTATTTCAAAATTATGAATCGGTGGTGTATATCCTTTTTGAACTAATTCTGTTTTTTGATCTACAAAAATCCAGGTTGAATCATTTTTTGGATAATTTTCTATCGTAAATTCTTTTTTTATTCCTTCCTTCTCGTAAATCAATGTAGTTTCGTATTTATCGGTCGGTTTTCCTTCCGGCACTTTCATCGCTTCAACTATGTTTACGCCTTTTTTGTAAGGTCTAAAATCTATCATTGGCAAATGTCGGTAGCTTTGAATTGAAATTCCAATACTCAATAAAACAAAAAGAAAGATCATTATCCATTCTATTTTTTTTAGAAAAAGCGGACGAATAAATGAATGAAAAATAAGTATTACAAGTACAAAAATTGTAATTCCGATGTTTTTATAAAATGTTGCCCAATTGGAAATAATCAATGCGTCGCCAAAACATCCACAATCTGTTACAGGATTATAAAGTGCAATGTAGAGCGTGAGAGGTAACATTATTGTCATAAATAGCAAACTCAAAATTGAAGTTAGTTTCAATTTGATTTTGAGTAAAAAATTTATTCCAAGTATAAGTTCAAATGTGGAAAGTAAAATTGCTGCCGGAAATGCAATAAACGTGATGTTTGAAAAAAAACCACCAAAAGCGCTAAGATAATCTTCAAATTTATAAGTGGAACCAAGCGGATCAATCGCTTTTACAAAACCCGAAAAAATAAAAACAGCTGCTAAAACCAAACGGACACACAGCAAAGAAAAATAGCGGATTTTTGAAATAACCCGAATGTTTTTTTGCGAATCTGATAAATTAGTGTATTTTTTTTTGCTATTCATTTTTCCTTTTTTTTCCTTCTGAAAATTATTTGTCTTCAAATTCAATTCTTATCAAACCAAAAACGGCATAATTTATCATATCGTAATAATTGGCATCAATTCCTTCTGATGCTAATGTGACGCCTTCGTTTTGTTCAATTTTTTTGGTTCTGTTGATTTTCATTAAAATTAAATCGGTGTAAGATTCGCTCCGCATCAATCGCCACGCCTCATCGTAATCGTGATTTTTTGCTTTCATCAATATTTTTGCTTCTTTTGCGTATTTGTCGTACAGATTTAATGCTGTGTCATAATCCAAATCGTCATTTATGGCTTCGCCCAATTCAAATTGGATTAGACCAATAATACCGTAATTGACAATGGCAATTAATTCGCCCCTGATGTCATCGCCAACTTTGCTCACTCCTTTTGTTTCGAGTGTGCGGATACGATTGGCTTTGATGAAAATTTGGTCAGTTACAGATGTTAAGCGTAGAATACGCCATGCAGCTCCGTAATCTTTCATTTTTTTTGTGAAAATTTCGCGGCAAAATAAAATGACTTGATCAAATTGCAAATCGGTATTCTCCATAAATTACGAATAAATTATTTTAGACTCGCAAAATTAGCAATTAATCTTTTATCAAGCAAAATAAAAAGGGAAAAGAAACGGAGCGGTGGTAAATTTTCAAAAAATAAAAGATGTTTTTTTCTGATTTTCCAATTTCATTTGAAACTTTTCTGCAAAAGCATTTTTAATTTTTTCTGAAACAGCATTAAAATCTAACGTTGCTCCCAATTCTTTTTCCATCGAAGTTGCTTCTTTGTCCGTAAAACCACACGGATTGATATAGGTAAAATATGATAAATCGGTGTTTATATTGAGAGCCAAACCGTGCATAGTTACATATCGGCTTGCTTTCACTCCAATAGCACATATTTTCCGAGCTTTTATCGGATTTCCCACGTCAATCCAAACGCCCATCGCTTTGTTGTCTTTCTCACCTTTGATGCCAAAATCGGCTAAAACATCGATAACAACGTCTTCTAAAAGCGAAATATATGATTTTATACCTAAATGAAATTCTTCCAAATCTATTATTGGATAAACAACTAATTGTCCGGGTCCGTGATACGTAATATCTCCGCCACGATTAATTGGGAAATAATCAATATTTCTACTTTTGCAACTTTCTTCTGTTATCAATAAATTTTGCTCGTTGCCACTTTTTCCGAGTGTGTAAACCGGTTCGTGCTCACAAAATAGCAAATATTGCTTTTTATTGTCGTTATTATCCATTTTTGCTTTCAATAAATCTGCAAAAATTTCTTCTTGATAATCCCAAGCTGCTTTGTATCGTATTTTTCCTAAATCCTGAAAAATAACAGTTTTATTCATATCTTTTTTTTTACACATGCCTTTCTGCATGATATGAAGAACGTACCAATGGACCGCTTTCAACATATTGAAATCCTTTTTGGATTCCAATGGTTTTGTATTTTAAAAATTGCTCCGGTGAAATAAATTCTTTCACTTCCCAATGTGCTTTTGTGGGTTGAAGATATTGACCAATTGTGAGTACTTTGCAACCAACTGAAAGTAAATCGTCCATTGTTTCAAAAACTTCATCTTCTGTTTCACCCAAACCAACCATAATTCCCGATTTTGGTTTGGTTTTTCCGCTTTTGGCTACAATTTCAATTGTTTTCAAGCTGACATCGTATTTTGCTCTGCTACGAATGAAGGGTGTCATTCTTCTTACGGTTTCCATATTGTGCGAAATAATATTTGGAGCAGCTTCTATAATTTGATTGATAAATTCTTCTTTTCCATTAAAATCAGGAATTAATGTTTCAATGGTGGTGGCAGGATTTACTTCTTTGATGCGATTGATGGTTGTAGCCCAAAATTTTGCACCCCCATCTTTTTGGTCATCTCTGTCAACACTTGTGATGACACAATGACGCAGATTCATTGTTTTAACGGTTTCAGCTAATCGGTTTGGCTCATCCCAATCCAACGGAAGCGGTCTTCCACTTTTTGTAGCACAAAATTTACACGAACGGGTGCAGATTTCACCCATAATCATAAAAGTGGCAGTTCCGCGTCCCCAACATTCTGATAAATTAGGGCATTTTCCACTAACACAAATAGTGTGTAATCGTTTTTTCTGAATAATATCTTTTACATCAAGATATTGTTTTCCTTGTGGGAGCGATATTTTAAGCCAATCTGGTTTTCTTTGCATAATATGTTTTTATAATGTATCGAAAGATATAACTACTTTGCATATCATTTGGTTTAATTCGTACAACGGATTAATGAAATTTAAGAATAGAAAAGTAGAATAAAAAGGCTTGATTGTATTTGAAAATAGTGCTTCGTTACAAAAAAAATTAAATTTTCTCTAACTCGGACGCTTTGTAATTATCAGAAAATTGGATCAATTGAGGCATATATTCTTCAAAATAATTTTTCAAAATCGGTTCGTTTTCTTGTAAAAATTGAATGCTAAGTTTTGGTTTTATGGCGTCAGATTTGTATGTAGCCATTATTTGCAGTGAAGATCGAAGTCCGCCGTAAGTTGCGTATTTTTTCAATCTGTTGGTTGAAATAAAATGAAAAATAAAACCTTTTACCTTATCGGGCAGCCATTTGTAATTCAACAATGCAGACAAATAGAAATTGTATGAAAAGCAATTCAAATTTTTGTCAGGATAATAATTTTTAAAATTTGAAGCAAGTAAATAATCTAAAAACATATCAGCCATTATTCCGGAATAACGCCCAAAAGTGGGTTGCAAAAGTGCTACAATTTCTAAAAATAGTGGATGTGAATCGGTGAACGTGTCAATTTCTCGATGAAAAATCACCCCTTTTTGTATGGTTGTAGGATAATCAAGAAATTGTTTTCCTTTTACAAAATCTCCTATGAAATTTCCAACTTGAAGTTGCCTGTTTTCACCGGAAAGAAATATGTGGGCTAAATAATTCAATGTGAGGCGTTTTTAGCTTCAAAATGTTCTTCAATGTTTTGTTCGCGATGAATTAAATTTACTTCAACTCCGTATTTGTCATTCAGATATTTTGCCACTCGTTGTGCTGCATAGACAG
>JBDHYS010000044.1:0-8217 GCA_039811505.1 Paludibacteraceae bacterium
ATTTTATTAGTAGTACTTATTGTACTTATTCTTATGTTTTTTTATTACGTTCCGTTTTTACTTTGGATTTCGGCAAAAGTTTCGGGCGTAAGTATTTCATTGTTACAGCTTTTCTTAATGCGAATTAGAAAAGTTCCACCACGCACCATTGTTGCTTGTTTGATTGAAGCTCACAAAGCGGATTTAGGAAGTGAAGTTACAAGAGATGGTTTGGAAGCACACTATTTAGCCGGAGGACACATCGAACGTGTAACGCATGCTCTCGTTTCTGCATCAAAAGCAAATATTGCATTAAATTTTAAAATGGCAACTGCCATTGATTTGGCTGGACGTGATGTTTTTGAAGCGGTACAAATGTCTGTAAATCCAAAAGTAATTGATACACCTCCAGTTGCAGCCGTTGCAAAAGACGGTATTCAGCTAATTGCAAAAGCGCGTGTAACAGTTCGTGCCAATATCAAACAATTAGTTGGAGGAGCTGGTGAAGAAACCATTTTAGCACGTGTTGGCGAAGGAATTGTTTCCTCAATTGGTTCGTCAGAATCACATAAATCTGTGCTTGAAAATCCCGATTCCATTTCAAAGTTGGTTTTGAAAAAAGGATTGGATGCAGGAACGGCTTTTGAAATTCTCTCCATTGACATTGCCGATATTGATATAGGTAAAAACATCGGAGCACAATTGCAAATGGATCAAGCTGAAGCCGATAAAAATATTGCACAAGCAAAAGCAGAAGAACGCCGTGCGATGGCAATTGCACAAGAGCAAGAGATGAAAGCAAAATCACAAGAAATGCGTGCAAAAGTTATTGAAGCAGAAGCGGAAGTTCCACAAGCTATGGCAGAAGCATTTAGAGTGGGAAATCTTGGTATTATGGATTATTACAAAATGAAGAATATCGAAGCCGATACTTCTATGCGTGATGCCATCGCTAAACCACAACAAACTACAAATCCACCCACAAAACCGTCTAAATAGGTAAGTTGATTTGAAAAATAGAGTAGGGCAATACGATTTTTAGTTGTATTGCCCTTTTTATTCGAAATAATCTTCCTTTCTTGTTGATTATTATTTGTTTGTGTTTGTAATTTTTGGCTTTCTATTCTTTGCGAACCATCTGCACCATTCGGTAAGTCCACATATTTCGCACTTTGGAGTTCTTGCCACACAAATATATCTTCCGTGCAAAATCAACCAATGATGTGCTTTGGGAATTAAATGCTCCGGAATGTATTTTATCAATTCTTTTTCCGTTTGGAGTGGGTTTTTTGAATGAGTAGTCAATCCAATTCTTTCCGAAACTCTAAAAACATGCGTATCGACAGCCATTGTCGGTTGATTGTAAATAACGGAAGCAATTACATTTGCAGTTTTCCTACCAACGCCGGGCAAAGTTTGCAAGTCTTTCACATTATCAGGAACTTCACTGTTAAAGTGTTCTACCAACTTTTGAGCCATTCCTACCAAATGTTTTGATTTATTATTTGGAAAAGTGATTGATTTTATATAATTAAAAACTTCATCAGAAGTAGCTAATGCCATTTTTTGTGGCGTTGGAAATGCTTCAAGCAATGCCGGAGTTGTCATATTTACCCGTTTATCTGTACATTGAGCTGAAAGAATGACAGCCACTAACAAACTAAATGGGTCGTTGTATTTCAATTCTGTTTCAGCTATTGGAATGTTTGTTTCAAACCAATCCAATACAAGTTTATAACGTTCTGCTTTTCTCACATTTTTGTACATTAAAGATAATGAACTTAAATTTCTATTTTCCAACAAAATTACAAAAAACCATTTTTATACCTGTTAAATTTTAGTATTTTTGCATAATATTCTTTTTAATAGAATTATCAATTTTTTACAAATTTACTAAAATGGCATTAGAAAGACCCAAAAAGAGCAATAAAACTCAACCCACACCACGAAAAAAGACCAAATCAAGCATTTCGTATGCCGATTCTTTCAATAGTTTTATTAAAGGCTTAAAAAGTGAACGGTTTAGAATCTCTATTGGTTTTATACTTTCTGTTTTTGTGTTGTTTCTCTTTGTTTCTTTCGTTTCCTACTTCTTTTCGGGTGCTGCCGATAAAAGTGTTTTTGACAATATGACTTTTCGTGAATCGTTGTCATATCGGCAAAGTGTGAAAAATTGGGGTTCTGTAATGGGTTCTTATTTCTCAGAACTATTTATTGATAATTCATTTGGAATTGCCTCTTTCTCCTTGTTGTATTTTGGAATTATTGTATCTTTCCGATTGATGAAAGTTAAAATTGTGCCAATTTGGAAAAGCTTTCTTCAAACATCTTTCTGGCTTATCTTTGGTTCCATCGCATTGGGATATTTGACCGATGTGTTACCTGTTTTGCAACCTTCATTTTTTGCTTTGGGTGGAAATCATGGAATTTACATCACAAATCAACTCAATTCATTTATTGGAAAATTTGGAACGCTGTTGTTTATAATCTCTTCGTTTGTTGTTTATTTGATAATTGTTTGGAGCAGAGCAATTCCTTTTTTTAAAAGTTTATTGGTAAAAAAAGAGAAAAATAGAGAGAATCAATCACAATTAGATGAAGAAGCGGTTGCAATCGGGACTGAAATCGTACCAGAAGAATGGATTGTAACACAAGCAACAGAAGAAGAAGAAGAGATAGAAGAATTTGTAGATATTGAACCAATTGAAACCGTTGATGAGAAGAAAGACGAAGTTATTTTTGAAATCGATCCTTTGAAAACTGAAAACAACAATTCAGACGATGAAAATGAGAGTGATAAAGCAAAATCCAAGCAATTGGTAGAGCAATTAGGCAGATACGACTCAACGCTCGATTTATCGAAATATCAACCTCCGACACTCGAATTGTTAAAATCTTACGGAATGGAAAGCGATTTGCAAATCGATATGGAAGAGCAAAAAGCAAACAAAGACCGAATTGTGAAAACTCTGCGTAATTTTGATATTGAAATTGAATCGATAAAAGCTACGGTTGGTCCAACCATCACACTCTATGAAATTGTTCCAAAATCGGGAATTCGAATCTCAAAAATACGAAATTTGGAATCGGATATTATGTTGAGTTTAGCTGCAACAGGTATTCGTATCATTGCACCCATTCCGGGAAAAGGAACAATTGGGATTGAAGTACCAAACAACGATCCTCAAATTGTTTCGATGCACTCCATTATTCGGTCGAAAAAATTTATGGAATCAAGATACGATTTACCAATTGCGTTGGGAAAAACGATTACGAATGAGATTTTTATGTTTGATTTAACTAAAATGCCTCACTTATTAGTTGCTGGAGCAACGGGACAAGGAAAATCTGTTGGATTAAATGCAATTATCACATCGCTTTTGTATAAAAAACATCCATCACAATTGAAATTTGTATTGATTGACCCGAAAAAAGTAGAATTTAATATTTACGGTTCCGTTGAAAAGCATTTTTTAGCCAAACTTCCTGATGGTGAAGATGCCATTATAACCGACACTACAAAGGTTGTGCATACTTTAAATTCACTTTGTATGGAAATGGACAGTAGGTATGATTTGTTGAAAAAAGCACACGTTAGAAACATTAAAGAATACAATGAAAAATTTGCCGGCAGAGAATTAAATCCAGAAAAAGGGCACCGATATTTACCTTATATTGTAGTAATTATTGATGAGTTTGGAGATTTGATAATGACTGCCGGAAAAGAAGTTGAGATGCCGATAGCACGTATTGCTCAGCTTGCACGTGCTGTTGGTATTCATATGATTATTGCCACTCAACGTCCTTCTGTAACCATTATTACGGGTGTAATCAAAGCCAATTTCCCAGCTCGTGTTGCTTTTAGAGTTTCTTCTATGATTGATTCTCGAACTATTTTAGATACACCAGGAGCAAATCAATTGGTTGGTCGAGGCGATTTATTATTTTCACAAGGAAGTGATTTGACGCGTGTTCAGTGTGCTTTTGTGGATACGCCGGAGGTGGAGCAAATAGCACGTTTTATTGGAAATCAAAGAGGATATCCAACAGCTTTTTATTTGCCGGAATATATTGGTCCGGAAAATGAAGGAGTAAGTCCAAGTGCAGCCGATTTGAGTAAACGAGATGTGCTTTTCGAGGAAGCAGCAAGAATGATTGTTGCCACACAACAAGGCTCTACATCGATGTTACAACGAAAATTTTCAATCGGGTATAACAGAGCAGGGCGACTTTCAGAACAATTGGAAATTGCTGGAATTGTGGGTCCAAATGAGAGCGGAAAAGTACGTCAAGTTTTAATTCAGACAGAATACGATTTGGAGCAACTTTTGAAAATGTTACCTTAATTTTTTTCTTTTTTACAATTAAGATTTTTTTAACAATTAAGTACAATGAAAAAAGGATATATTTCAGTTTTATTACGAAAATTACGATTGATGCACTTGGCAGACTGGATCAGATACCATTTGAAAAGAACTGTAAATAGGAAATTAAACAAACAATTTCGGAAAAATAATCCTTCTGTAAAACTTCCACCGGATTATTTAATCTACGAATCTTTTCAGATAGATTATGAAAAATACTATACCGATAGTCTTGAAACGGCAAAATGGTTGTTAAATCATTTTGAAAAACACATTGCACTCAAAAACGTTACGATTCTTGATTGGGGTTGTGGGCCTGGTAGAATTATTCGGCACTTCCCTGATTTGTTGGAAGGAAAAGAGTGTCGATTTTTAGGAACTGACTACAATCAAAAATCAATAGATTGGTGTGCTCAAAATTTAACGGGTATTGAATTTAATAAAAATTCCTTACAAGCACAATTGCCCTATGAAAACGAATCGGTAGATATTATTTATGGCATTTCAATTTTTACACATTTATCCGAAAAGTTACATTTTGAATGGTATAATGAACTTTACAGAGTATTGAAACCGAATGGAATCTTATTTTTAACCACACACGGAGAAGCATGTAAAATCAAAATGACCCACTATGAAGTTGCTGAATTTGATAAAAACAATTTAATTGTACGTGGAAATGTAAAAGAAGGACACCGAACTTTTTGCACATACCATCCAAAAGGATTTATGAAAAATCTTTTCTCAAATGCCACTATTTTAGAACACATCGAAGGAGAATTAGACCCTGTTACGTTGGTTCCGGCACAAGATATTTGGATAATCAGAAAATAAAAATTGAGTTTTTATATAAAAAGCAATATCAATAATTGAGCTGCTAAAACACGTAAAAACATCGTTAACGGATAAACTGTTGAATATGCAACTGCAGGCTGATCGTTTACGCTAACCGAATTAGAATATGCCAAAGCAGGTGGATCGGTTGTGCTTCCCGCCATCAATCCCATTAAAGTGTAATAATTTAATTTTGTAAATTTACGAGCAACAAATCCCATAATTAAAAGGGGAATCATTGTTATAGCTATTCCAAGTCCAATCCACAACAAACCATCGCCTGTAAAAACAGTCTCGACAAATTTTCCTCCCGAAGCTAAACCTACACTTGCTAAAAATAGCGTAATTCCAATTTCTCGAATCATTAAATTGGCACTTAATGTGGTGTAGGTTATTAATTTGAGTTTATAACCAAATCGTCCAATCAAAATTGCAATAATTAAAGGACCGCCAGCCAGTCCAAGTTTTACGGGCATTGGCATATTGGGGAAATAAAAAGGGACGCTACCTAATAAAATGCCTAAAAATATCCCAACGAAAATTGTAATAATGGGCGGTTCATTCAGTTTTTTTAATGTGTTTCCAAGTCGTTCTTCCACTTTTGAGATAGCCTCCATATCCCCTACAACCATTAATCTATCGCCCACTTGAAGCACTAAATCGGCAGAACCAAGCAAATCAATTCCCGAGCGATTGACTCTTGTTACGTTCACTCCAAAAAGTGAACGTAAACGCAACGAACCAAGTGTTTTTCCATTAATCTCACTTTGTGTAATGACAATTCTTCGAGAAACCAATTGTTTTTCAGACGCTTTCCAATCTTCTTCAGTGATTTCGCCTGTGAAAGCAACAATCGCTTCTGCATCGGCAGTAGAAGCCACTACTAATAATGTGTCGTTTGTTTCAAGAACGGTTTCATTTTGAGGGATGGAATAGAGTAGGTTTCTTTTCATTCTCGAAATAACAAATTCTCTTCCTATCATCTCTTTTATTTGAAAAAGCGTTTTTCCGTTCAAAGATGCATTTGTAAGCCGAATGGTTATTCTTTCAGGTTTTTCTTTTGTTTGTTCGTTGATGTTTTCAATCTCTTTTGCTTCTTTTTCTAAATTTATTCTAAAAATCACACGAATTAGAATAATGGAAATAATTATCCCTACTACTGCAAGCGGATAAGCAACTGCATATCCTAATGCTATTTGTGGAATTTCGGTAATTTGACCTGCATCAAATGCTTGTCGAAGTGCTTCTTGTGCTGCTCCAAGTCCGGGTGTGTTGGTTACGGCTCCCGACATAATCCCGACTAACATAGGCATACTAACTCTATCTTTGAAAATAAAATAGAATGAAATTGTAACAATAACACCCAATAAAACGATGCCTGCAGCTAATAAATTGAGGGTGATTCCACCTTTTTTGAAAGAAGAGAAAAAACCGGGTCCAACTTGAAGCCCAATGGAAAATATAAATAATATCAATCCAAAATCTTTAATAAAATCGGAAATTTCTTGATTGACAGTAAAACCAAAATGGCTTACAATTATCCCTGTAAACAACACAAAAGTTGCACCTAATGAAATTCCAAAGAACTTCACTTTTCCTAACAACAATCCGCCGAAAATTACAAAAGAATAGATTAAAACGATATGTGCAATGCTATCTGAAAAAAGCAACGATGAAAGCCAATCCATAAATTAAATAGAATAAAATAAAAAATTTGAAATATTTATTATCATTTTTTTAAAAGAGATGCAAAGATACTACTTTTATTTGTCAATTATAAATCTTATTGAAGTTGTTAAGAATGGAAGTTTTCAGTGTTAAATTGGCAATTAAGAATTTATTCTTGTAAATTTGCAACTTAATAAACAGAAAATAAGAATAAACATGACAAATAGTAAGAAAAAAGTACTTTTTATTGATAGAGATGGTACGATTATTCGTGAACCCGAAATTACGTTTCAAGTGGATACGTTAGAGCAGTTGGAATTTCTGCCTTCGGTCATTCGCAATCTTCATTTTATTCGGCAAAAATTGGATTTTGAATGGGCATTGGTAACCAATCAAGATGGCTTAGGAACAGCAAGTTATCCGCAAGAAAACTTTGATAAAGTACAGCAAAAATTTATGGAAACGCTTTCCAATGAGGGTATTTATTTTGATAAAATTTTTATTGATAAATCTTTTCCGGAAGAAAATCTGCCTACTCGAAAACCCGGAATTGGAATGTTAAAAGGCTATTTTTCGGATGCTTACGATTTGGAAAATTCGTTTGTAATTGGAGATAGATTAACAGACCTCGAATTGGCAAAAAACTTGGGATGCAAAGCTATTTTTATCCATTCTGATAGTGAAATTGTAGAAAAAAACAATTTAACAGACTTTTGTGCATTGCAAACAACCGATTGGAACAAAATTACAGAATTTCTTTTTGCCGGCGAACGAAAAGTTTCGATCGAACGCATTACAAATGAAACCTCAATTCAACTGAGTATCAATTTAGACGGAAGCGGAAAAACCAATATAAATACCGGATTAAAATTTTTCGATCACATGTTAGACCAAATCGGAAGACATTCCGGAGCCGATTTAATGATTCACGTAAAAGGCGATTTGGAAGTAGATGAACACCACACGATTGAAGATACAGCCATTGTTCTGGGCGAAGCTTTGCTAAAATCATTGGGTGATAAAAGAGGAATAGAACGATACGGATTCACACTTCCGATGGACGATTGCCTTTGTCAAGTGGCACTCGATTTTGGCGGACGAGCTTGGTTGGAGTATGAAGCAATGTTTAAGCGTGAATATATAGGCGATTTTCCGACCGAAATGTTGTATCATTTCTTCAAATCGCTGAGCGATGCCGCACGAATGAATCTGAACATCAAAGCCGAAGGCAATAACGAACACCATAAAATAGAAGGAATCTTCAAAGCATTTGCAAAAGCAATAAAAATGGCAGTAAAACGCGATATTTATAATTACCAATTGCCGAGCACAAAGGGAATGTTGTAAAAATTGGAAAAAACAAACTTTTACT
>JBDHYS010000045.1:0-8212 GCA_039811505.1 Paludibacteraceae bacterium
CCAAAAAATCAACCATTGCACAAGACTACTATCAGTAATAAACCGCGATAAAACATATCCTGCAATTAATCCACAAGCAACTCCACCAAAAAATCCTTCCCATGTTTTTTTAGGCGATATTCTTTCAAAAAGTTTGTGTTTTCCCAAACTCATTCCGGTTAAATATGCACCCGTATCATTTACCCAAATCACAATAAAAAGAGATAGTAAAATCCAAGGTTGCCAATTGCTTATGAAGAGAATGAAGTTGAGAAGCGAAAATGGGAGTACAATATAAATCTGTCCGAAAAAGAAATAGCTCCAATTGTGAATTGGTCTTGTTTTCTTCCTAAATAATTCAATAATAAAAATTGCAATTATCCAAAGCGCATAAATTGAAAAAACAAAAAGTGGAACTTCGCCTTTTGCATAGAAAAAACTGCTAAAAAAAAAGATTGCACCGCTTGTAATAGCTGCAAAAAGGTTTACTTCAATTTCTGATTTCACATTCGTCATTTTGTGAAATTCATAGATTCCAAGTAAAGTAATCAGCAAGAAAACTCCCAAAAATGCGTAGGGATCAAGTAAAATAGATGAAATTACGATAGCAATAAAAATCAATCCGCTAATTGAGCGTTGAAATAGGGTTTTCAATTTGTTCATATTTTGATGTTTGTATCAAATAATTGTTAAAATTGTAACGATACAAAGTTACAAAAGATTTTGGTATAAGCAGGGATTTGGAGAAAAATAAATCATTTCATTACGACTATTGGATTATGAAATTGGGAAAATCATATAACTATTAATATGAAGAAAGGTGTAGAATTACTCAATTTTTGGTTGCTTAATTGATGAAAATTGATTTTCACATACGATCGAAACTAATAAAAAAGAGAAACTATCTTGCGAAATGATAATTTCTCTGTTTTTAAAAACATTTTAACCTGTTTTATTTCGTTTTATCCAAGTTTTTTATACGGATGTTTCTAAATTTAACAACAGAACCGTGTCCTAAAAATCCAATATATCCTTTTTTATTGAACAATCCGGGATGTTCCTTTTTATCGAGATTTCCGTTTTTCGTGGCATTTTTTATATTTCCATCTACTATTACAGTTCCGTTTAACGTGATTTTTATATTGTCTCCTTTCGCTATCACTTCTTGGTAATTCCATTCGCCCACAGGTTTTAATGCTCCTCTTTTTGCCGGAATAATACCGTAAACAGAGCCATGATATTGATAATCTTCCAAATTGTTGTAAATCGGTGCGTCATCGTCTAAGATCTGCAATTCCATTCCGACATACGCCGGATCTCCCTCTTGTGGTGTTCTGATTCCCAACCCATTATTGGCACCCGGAGTAAGTTGAAATTCAAAGCGGAAAATAAAATCGCCGTATTCTTCTTTAGTGAAAAGGTTTTTTGTTTGGCTTTTTTGTTTGCTTGGATAATAAACAATGTTTCCATCTTCAATTACGTGATCGGTGATGTTTCCTGTCCATTCGTGCATATTGGTGCCATCAAAAAGAATTTTAAATCCTTCTTTTATTTCTTGATTGGAAAGTGCGAAAGGTTCGGGACGTTCTATCTCTTTCAAATAAATATTCCGATATTCTACTTTGCTACCATGGGCTTGTAGTTCAATTTGTTCCGTTGAAAAAATCGGTTGATTTCTGTCCCAATAGTTTTCTAAAATGACATTGTCTGTAACCAATTCTCCATTTAGAAAAACGGTAACTCTGTCGCCAACCATTTTGATGTGAAAACTGTTCCATTCGCCCACTTTTTGGTCGGCAACTTTGGTTGGGATTGAGGTGTGAATCTTGTTATTATACAAACCACCGGAACCAACTTGTGCACCCACATTTACCCTTGCGGTGTCCCAAATTTGAACTTGTGGCGAACCTCGTAAATAAATTCCTGCATCGGGTTCGGGTCCGGGAAGTAACTTCCAATCCACAATCATTTCAAAATCACCATATTGTTTGACGGTACAAAGATTATCGCCTTTTCCTGTGAAAAGTAGAACGCCATCTTTCGCAACCCACGATTTTTGTGCTGCTTCGTCTGCTTTGATTTGCTCTTTTTCCAACTCGTCTTTTGTCATTTTACTTCTCGCAATCGGATTTTTCACAAGTCCTTTCCAACCTGTTAAATCCTCACCGTTGAAAAGTGGTAATAATCCGCCAGAAGTTGGATTTTCTGATAAAAATTTGCGAATGGATTGACGATGATATTCCGCATCGGAATGATTCATCGTTTTGCTGATTTTTTCTAAAATACGTGTTGTAATTTCTCCCGAAAATTGAGGATTGTTAAGTGCAATCCTCATTCCCGACTGACAAGCAACTTGATTTAAATTCTTATCATCAAGGTGCTTTTCAACAAAAAGCAACGACTGAAAAGCGTCAGTATTTCCTAAATTGGAAAGAATGCTCCTTTTTTGTTTTAAATCGGTTGTGAAAGGGAAAATTTCTTGAAGATAATTTGCTTTAACGGCTCCAGTTTGTGTCGATTTTGAAATCAATCGAATCAACGCATCGACACCTTTTGTGATCTCATTTTTGTTGTCGTTATTTCTAACAATATCTAAAAGTGGATAAATCGCTTCAAAAATATTCATCTCTGTCAATGCTTCAAAGGCATATTTTGGGTTGGTTTTGTATGCTTCGGTCAGAATTTGTAAAGCTTCTTTGCTGTTTGTATTGGCTAATGATGAAAAATGGACAAATGGTTTTTCTGATTTTCCCATCTGTTTTTTTATTGTTTCCAATTGTTTTTCAGTAGTTTCAATGGCTAAAATATTATTTACAGCAGCTTGAATATCTGATTTATGTTCTATATTGTCATTTTCCAACATAGTGAAAAGTTCCGAAAGATTAGAAGAAGTAGCAACTAATTTAAGTGTTTTTGCCGCTTTTTCTTTCACTTTTTCACCGTTCGCATTGTTCATTTCGTTGAGTACTAAATTGTAAAGTGCACCGATTTTTCTTTCGCCGATTAAATCAAGTGCTGCCAATTTTCCTTCATGGAAAATGTGGTGTAATTTGCTTTGAGTGCATCGTATAAATTTGTGTTCAAACTTGCAATGTTTTGATAAGCGTTGGCAACGGTTGTTGGATTTTCACTTTTCAAAAGATCGATAAGTGGTAGCAATGCTTGTTCGGGATTTGTATTTGCCAATGCTTTTATAGCAACTTTTTGCACTTGCAAATTGTCGTCTTTTAACGTTTTAAGTAACAAAGGAGTGCTGTTTTCTACTCTCATTTCGCCCAACCAATTTAACATAGCACTTTTTAGAAGTTCTGATTTTGATTTTTTTGCTGCTTTTATTACCAAATCTTTCCCTTTTTTATCGGCAAAATTAGAATATGTACTCAATCCGCTTGCCACGTATTTTACCTCTTTATCGGTAAGGATTGTGGCTAATAATTTGTTTTTATCGACAGTAGAATTTTTCATTAATAAATTGGTTGCTTCGATGCGCAAATTTTGTTTTTTGTTTTTTGTTGCAAAAGCTAAAATTTGTTCTGCTTCATTTTTCACCAATTCGGGATTGGACTTATTTAGTTTTTTCAGCAAACTGAGATAAGAAACAGTTGCACTGCTTTTGTGTGTTGAATAATCGGACGCAATCATCCCATTTTTCAAAATAGAAAGAGAGTTTATCGAACCAATTTTTCCCAAAGCTCCATAAATGCTGTTTTGAAGTTTGTGAGAAGTTGTTTTATTGAAAACTTCAATTAATGCAGGTTCGGAATGTTTGCAGTTTGTTTGCTCAATGGCATTGACCAAAATAATTCTTTGCGTATCATTCTTTGCGTTTTTAAGACCGTTAATTAATGCCTCTTTTGCTTTTTTGTTTTTTAAGTTTGCCAATGCTTGTGCCGAAGGAAAAATTAATTCGTTGTCTGTTAAAAATGTAGATAAAATTGCCACATTATTCTCATTTCCAATCAATTCTATTTGCCGAATTAAAAATTGTATTATTGTGTTATCAAGTGGCAATTGAAGTGCTTTTGCATATGAATTTGCGGCAATATCTCTTTTTATGGAATCATTTGCCACAAAATTTGTCCAACCAGAAATGGCATATTCAACTGTTTCGTTGTTTTTTTTGCCTGTCGCTTCGAGCATATCAATTAACTTCAATATTCCTTGTTCGCCGGTATTTGTTAAGAGTTCAAATTGTTGGTGGTACGTATCTGCTTTGTTCGCTGGAAGTTGTGCTAAAACGTCAGCTACAATGGTTTTTGTTGTTCTGTTCTCTTGTGCATTTACGGAAAAAAATCCCAATGATGCAATAAGAAAGAGAAGAGTAAATTGTGTTTTTTTGATGGAAATCATATTTTTATATTTTATATGTTCTTTGAAAATTTAATCTAATTAAATGCTCCAAGGAGCTCTCATCGGTTCGTTTACTAATTGATTTGCTTCTGAGTCGTTGATAAATTCTTGTTTTATTGGATCAAAATGGAGTGTTCTGTTAAGTCGCAATGCAATTGCTCCCATATTCACAATTGTAGCCGATCGGTGTCCGTTTATTTCGTTCAATGCAAATTTTTGACGCGTTTTTATCGATTCTATAAAATCTGTGTTTTGTGGAGTTGGATCGGGGAATTGTGCCAATTTCCTTTCCCAGTTGGGTACATCACATTGAAAATTTTTATACACATTTCCTTTTGGTCCAGCGATGTAAGGTGTCCCGGGTTTTCCGTAATCACCGCCCCAAAGTACAATTTGACATCCATCTTTATATGTATAGGTTATGGAACGCCAAGTGCTCACAGCTTCCGGATGTTGTTGAGGAGCATCTACTTCCACTTTTATCGGGCTTGTGTGATCTTTGTCCAAAATATATTGAACGGGATCAATGTAGTGTTGTCCCATATCGCCCAAACCGCCTGCATCGTAATCCCAATATCCTCTAAAAGTGCCGTGAACACGGTGTGAATTGTATGGTTTGTAGGGAGCCGGACCCAACCACATATTGTAATCAAGTTCTGCAGGAATGGATTCAGGAGTGAGAAAATTTTTACCGACCCAGAAAAATTTCCAATCAAAACCGGTATGTTTGCTGATGGTAACTTTTAGGGGCCAACCTAACAAACCGCTCTGAACCAATTTTTTTAACGGTTTTACAGGCGTTCCTAATCCATAAAAATTATCTTTGAATCGAAACCAAGTATTTAATCTGAAAATACTGCCATTTCTTTGCACAGCTTCAATCACTCTTTTTCCTTCGCCAATTGTTCTTGTCATTGGTTTTTCGCACCAAATGTCTTTCCCCGCATTTGCAGCTGCTACTGCCATCAAGCCGTGCCAATGTGGAGGCGTTACAATGTGTACAACATCTACATTGACATCATTTACTAAATCCCGAAAATCTGCATAAAGATTGATTGATTCTTTTACCATGGCAGCACCTTCCGAAAGGTGTTTTTTGTCCACATCGCACATCGCAACCACACGCGTTCCGTCGTATTTTATATGTTGTCGTCCCATACTTCCGACACCAATTATTCCTTTTGTGAGCTGATCACTTGGAGCAACGTATCCTCTTCCTAATACAGGACGCGGAATAATGGTAAAAAGAGCCATTCCTCCCAATGATTTAATAAAATTTCGTCTGTTTGTTTTCATGAGTTTTTAGTTTTGATAAATTAAAACAGTTGTTTTATTTGTGGTGTACAAAGATATGAATTTTGACTTGAAAAGGGGAAAGTCAATTGCTTAAATAATGTAAAAATAAGAAAAGAGAGAGGGTTTCACTCTTTTATTCAATCACAAATAATAAAGTTATCTTTACTTTTAATAATAATTCAAGAATAATTGAAAGAAATAAAGTAACAAGGTATGAAAGAGGAGTTTAATCAGCGTTATTAAGGTTTTAAATAAAAGCTTACTTCTAATCTTTAACCTTACTAACAACTTATAATCACAAAATTCCAAACCTTATTAGCTTATTTATCATCAAATTCACGTTAGTTTTAGTTTCTTGAAAAGTCCAATGTTTTCAAACATTGGATAAATAGTTGTACTTTTGAACCGATATTTCAATAAAAAAACGATAAAAAACGATCACATAATAACCATCAACAAAAAAATGGATTGGAAAGACAAATTGAACGCACTGAAATCGGAAGTTCCGCATATTGAAGAGGAAGAAGTGAAAATGGAACCAAAGGAAAAAACTGTTGCTAAAAAGGAGATGCTTCGTGTGGAATTGGACAAACGAAAAGGAAAACCGGCTACAATCATATCAGAATTTCAAGGCACCGATGAGGAATTGAAGGATTTAACCAAAACGTTGAAAGAAAAATGTGCTTCCGGCGGTTCGCAACGAGATGGTGAGATATTGATTCAAGGTGATTTTCGGGTAAAAATTGCCGAAATTCTCTTACAAATGGGCTATAAAGTGAAGAAAATTAATTTTAAATAGCTGATTTGTCATTTTTACTTTTTTTTTGAAAAGAGAAAAATATCGTTTGTTCTAAAAAAATTGTATATTTGTATCTTCATTTTTTAAGAAAGGATTCAGATGCCCGATGAGATTAAATTACATATTTCAGGAATGATTTACAACCAATCAATGGGTGGAACGTATTCATTGGTTTTGACGGAAGACAACGGTCAAAAAAGGAGATTTTCAGTTTTGATTGGTGAATCGGAAGCACAATCCATTGCTCTGAAACTAAATAATACAACTCCTCCGCGTCCGCTTTCACACGATTTGATGAACTCCATTATCAGAGAATTAAACTCAAAAGTGGTGAAAGTGCTGATTTATGAGATGAAAAACGAAATTTTCCATTCTGAAATTTACCTTGTTCACGATAGCAAACCGATTATTATTGATGCTCGAACTTCCGATGCAATTGCTTTGGCAGTGCGGAGCAATGCACCCATTTACATTACAGCAGAAATTTTGAATAAAGTGGGTACTGTAATTGATGTGGAGGAAATGGTGGAATCGATGCAGCAACGAAAAGAAGTTGAAAAATTAACTCCTTTGTCGGAACTTACGTTGGAAACGATTTCTACCTATAAAACAGAACAACTTGAGGAATTTCTAAGCAGGGCTATCGAAGAGGAAAATTATGAAATAGCAGCCCTTATTCGTGATGAAATTGAATTACGCGAAAGGTTTTTTTGAAAGAATAAATTTTTAAATAAAACAACACTTAAAACTAATCTATGAGTACAAAATTTCGATTAATTATTATGAATTTCTTCCAATTCTTCGTTTGGGGAGCTTGGATGATGACTTTAGGACATTACGGATTTGCAGAAATGAAATGGGACGGAGCTCAATTTGGACTTGTTTTTTCCACTATGGGTTTTGCCTCACTCGTAATGCCGACTCTTTTTGGTATTTTAGCCGATAAATGGAATGCAAAATATGTTTATACGTTACTTCATCTGCTTTTTGGAGCTACGATGCTGTTTTTGCCCTCTTTAACTTCACCCACATCGTTTTTCTGGGTTCTGCTTATCGCAATGAGTTTTTATATGCCAACCATCGGATTGACAAATTCAATCGGTTTTACGGTGTTAAAATCGGAAGGAAAAGATCCCGTTGCCTATTTTCCACCCATTAGAGTTTGGGGAACTGTAGGTTTTATCGTGGCAATGTGGGTTACAAATGTGTTTACAAAAGAGTGGGGTTTTGGTCAAAGTATCAAAGTTTCCTTTGTAATTTCTGCCATTTTTGCATTTTTCCTTGCTGTTTTTTCTTTTGTTTTTCTTCCAGCCGTAACGAATGTGAAAGAGAAAACGATGAAAAAGAAATCATTAACCCAAATGCTTGGTTTGGATGCTTTTGTGCTGTTCAAACAAAAGAAAATGTTGATTTTCTTTATTTTTAGCTTGTTGCTTGGTGCGGCTCTGCAACTTACAAATGCTTATGGCGATGGATTTTTACAAGACAGTTATGTTTTTCCAAAAGGAAGTATTATAAATAATTTTTCTACAATTATTCTTTCCGTTTCACAAATTTCGGAAACACTCTTTATTCTTGCAATTCCGTTTTTTATGAAAAAATTTGGTATTAAAAGAGTGATGCTCTTAAGTATGATTGCTTGGGTGTTGCGTTTCGGATTGTTTGGTATTTCGGATAATTCCGTTGTTGGATTTATTTTGATTATCAGTTCTTGTATTGTGTATGGAATGGCATTTGATTTCTTTAATATTTCGGGTGCTTTGTTCGTAGAAAAAAATACCGATTCTT
>JBDHYS010000046.1:0-8069 GCA_039811505.1 Paludibacteraceae bacterium
TAAACTTGCAATAATGCGTCAAATTCCTTTTGAATTACTTCTTCATAAGAATCTTCTTGTTTTATTTGAATTTTATCAGACATTTTGAGTTGTTGTTTTTTTTATAAGAAATAATTTTAATAACCGGTTAGCAATAGCCCAATTTCATTGTAAGGAAGATTGTAATGGCTTGCTATTAATCTATTTACCATTACTCCTTTGTAAAGATAAGCACCGTGTCGAAATCCTAAACTGTCGGCAATGGCTTGCTGAACGCTACCGGAAACACCAATTTTCAATGCAATGGGTGTGATAATATTACTCAAAGCCATTGAAGTTGTTCTTCCAACGCGTGCAGATATGTTTGGAACGCAATAATGAATAATGCCGTGTTTTTCGTAAATTGGATTGCTCAAAGTTCTGCATTCTGAGGTTTCAAAACATCCGCCTTGATCAATACTTAAATCGACAATTATTGTTTTGTCTTTCATCTTTTTCACCAAATCTTCGGCAACCATAAATTGCTCCGAATCATTGATATATCTCAAATTCCCAATCACTGCATCAGCAGAAGCCAATGCTTTAATCAAAACTGTAGGATGAATGACAGATGTGAAAATATGGCGTCCTAAATCTTGCTGAATTTTTCGTAGCTTGTTTATATCGTGATCAAAAATTTTAACAAAAGCACCTAAACCTGTTGCGGCTCTTGCAGCCACAATGCCAGACATTCCGGCTCCGAGAATAACAACTTCGGGCGGCGTAATTCCGGCAACTCCACCAAATAAGATTCCTTTTCCACCTCGTTCGCTACTCATCAAATCAGAAATGGTTGCAATGGCTGCATTTCCTTCAATATCGGAAATGGAACTTAAAATTGGAAAAGTGTTTTGATTGTCTTTGATCAATTCATAAGCAACGGCTGTTATCCTTTTCTTTATCATCAAAGTGATGACTTCGCGAGAAAGATTGGAGAGTTGAAGTACGGAAAAAATGGAGGCTCCGTTGTGCATCATTTTTATCTCTTCGACTGATGGAGGAGTAATTTTTAAAATTATGTCGGTGCTAAAAATTTCTTCTTCGGTGTCAACTAAGTGAGCACCGGCTTCACTAAATTGTATATCTGAATAATGAATGGCATTGCCGGCTCCCCGTTGAACGTAAACACTGTGTCCTTCTTCAACAATAATTGAAATACCTTCTGGAGTTAATGGCAAACGCGTTTCCACTGCATGATTTTCTTTCGGAATCCCAATAGAAAGTCGTGGTGTGCCTGTTATTTCTCGAATTAAACATTCTTCGGGAAATAGTTGAGCGGTGTTTTTAGGTGATTGCTTCATTGTTGGCTGTTTTCGTGATTACAAAACTAATTACTATTCTTGATATGAACAAATGATAAATTCATATTTTTCGAAAATAGTAGAAAAAACGTTCAGAATTGAGTTGTAGTCAATCTTCACAAAGATAAAAAATTAAATAAAAATACGAAATAAAAACCTATTTTTTACGTTTCAATATTGAAAGAATTTAAAAATTTTATTGTGATTGAAGATATAAAAAAAGCAATAGAAGTGCTCAGAAGTGGAGGTGTGATTTTATATCCAACAGATACCATTTGGGGTTTGGGATGTGATGCTACAAATGCTGAGGCAGTTAAGAGAATTTATGAGATAAAAGCACGTGAAGAGACAAAATCGATGTTGGTGTTGATGGATTCTTCCGCCAAGCTGCAAAATTATGTGGAAATGGTTCCTGAAATGGCTTGGGAGTTGATAGAAATTACGACAAAACCACTTACAATAATTTATCCAAAAGGGAAAAACTTTGCAGAAAATTTAATGAATGCTGATGGAACAATCGGGATTCGAATTACGGAAGAAAGTTTTTCTAAAAAACTGTGCGAAATGTTTAAAAAGCCGATTGTATCGACATCTGCAAATGTAAGTGGAAAAAAATCGCCTATGTTTTTTGCTGAAATTGAAGAAGAGATTAAAAATAAAGTCGATTATATTGTGAGTTTTAGGCAAGATGACAAAACGCCGTCCAATCCAAGTTCTATTATAAAATTGGGTGTGAAAAATGAGATAGAAATAATACGTCCTTGATAAACTGATGAGATATGAATAAAAAATTACTCCTTTCCAAATACGTTTTTCTGGATATAATTGCCGCTATTTTAGTGTGGGGATTATTTATGGTGTTTAGAAGGGTGGTAAATGACAGCAGATTATTTAGCGATGTGTCTATTTTTATTCCAAATTACAATTATTATTCTACGTTTTTACTTTTTCCGTTGCTTTGTATAATTGTTTATGCTCTTTCTGGATTTTATGTAAATCCGATTAAGCAATCAAAAATTTACACCATTTTCCCCACAATTATCTCAACGGCAATTATCTCGATAATCATCTTTTTTGTTCTTCTTATTGATGATATTGTGGTTGATTATACGTTTTACTACAAAAGTTTATTGGTTCTTTTCGCACTTTTATTTGTTATCACATTTCTATTTCGAACGCTTTTAATTGTCGATATTCGGAAGAAATTCAAAAAGAAAATCTGGTCAATTAATACAATTATTATTGGAACGGGAAAAACGGCTGCAAATGTTGCCAATGAGATTAGTAAAAAATCAATTTACAATCAGATCGTTGGATTTATAAAAGTTGATGCGTCTGAAAAAGAAGTGGAAAAAGAGAAAATACTTGGCAATATGTTGCAAATCAAAAAAATAATTGATGAAAATAATGTGAAAGATATTATTATTGCACTTGACCAAGCCGATGAAACGCGTCTTTTCGAGTTTATCAATAAATTGTTTGAGTTTGATGTGGAAATTCATTTTGTTCCACGTTTATACGAGATTATAACCGGAAAAGCAAAAATTGATAAGTACGGATTATTGCCTTTTGTGAGTGTGAGCAAACCTGCTATGAGTGATTGGCAATTGAGCGTAAAACGGGCTTTTGATATTCTTTTTTCATTGTTTAGCATCGTTTTGCTTTCTCCGTTAATGTTGTATTTCGGTATTCTGATAAAATATGGTTCAAAAGGACCTGTCTTTTTCAAGCAAGAACGAATCGGAAGATTTGGCAAACCGTTTTATATCTTGAAATTTCGGACAATGTATGAAAATGCAGAAAATGGAACACCTCGTTTGAGCAATCCGACAGATGACAGAGTAACGAAAGTTGGAACGGTTTTGAGAAAATACCGATTGGACGAAATTCCTCAATTTTTCAATGTCTTTAAAGGTGAAATGAGCTTAGTGGGTCCACGACCCGAAAGAAAATATTTTATAGACCAAATTGTAAAAGAAGCTCCATTTTATTTTTTAATTTACAAAATTAGACCCGGACTTACTTCTTGGGGACCAATAAAAATTGGTTATTCTGATACAATTGACAAAATGATTGAAAGACTAAATTACGATATTCTCTATATGGAAAATATGAGTTTGACAACGGATTTGAAGATTCTAATCTTTACCATTGAAGTGTTGTTCAAAGGAAAGGGAATGTAGTTTTTCGAAAAAAAATATACTTTTGTAGAGAGAAAACATTGAAAACCGTTTATGGAAGATAAAAATTGGTATCTTAAACTTATAAAATGGCGGGAGAGAAAGATTCCTCAGAAACGATTTATCTTGTATTTAAGTTTCTTTGTTGGAATTTTGGCATCAATTGCGGCTTATGTTCTCAAGTCGGCTATTCATTTGGTTCATCGATTTGTAACAACTGCATTTAATCCAAACGAAGGCAATTATCTATTTTTAATTCTCCCTTTTGTTGGAATTACTCTAACCTATTTGTTTGTAAAATACATTGTAAAAGATGATATAAGCCACGGCGTAACGCGGATTCTTTACGCAATTTCACAAAGAAAATCGATTATAAAACTTCACAACACTTGGACTTCTATTGTGGGAAGTGCCATTACGATTGGATTTGGAGGTTCCGTTGGAGCGGAAGCACCAATTGTTTTAACAGGCTCTGCCATCGGTTCCAATTTAGGAAAGTTCTTTAGATTAGACCAAAAAACATTGATGTTGCTCATTGGTTGTGGTGCAGCTGGTGCAATAGGTGGAATCTTTAAAGCTCCAATTGCAGGATTGGTTTTTACGCTTGAAGTGCTAATGCTCGATATGACATTGACTTCAATCGTGCCGCTTTTAATCTCATCTGTTACAGCTACAACTTTTTCTTATTTTCTGACAGGTTCTTCTTTTATGTTTCAATTTACAAGTTATGAACCTTTTTCTGTTTCAGGTATTCCACAATTGATTTTATTGGGAATTATTTGCGGATTCGTAGCACTTTATGTAACACGCGGAATGAACTTTCTTGAGGTTTTTTTTAGAAAAATAAAATCTCCCTTTGTCAAACTTTTGTTAGGAGGAATAACGTTGGGTGTTCTTATTTTTATTTTTCCACCGCTTTATGGAGAAGGTTATAATACGATAGAATCGTTGTTGAATGGTGATTTGCTCTCAGTTCTGAACAATAGTTTTATTTTTGGATTATCAAATAATTTTTGGATTGTTTTTATTTATTTGTCGTTAATAGTATTGTTTAAAATAGTTGCTTCCACTGCTACAACAAGTCCTGGAGGCGTTGGAGGATTGTTTGCTCCTTCTCTTTTTATCGGTTCACTCACCGGTTATATTGTGTCTATTTTTCTAATCTATTTTAATGTGAGTGCACCCACTTCCAATTTTGCACTGGCTGGAATGTCGGGTGTAATGTCGGGTGTGATGCACGCCCCATTGACGGGGATTTTTCTCATTGCAGAATTGACTGGAAGTTACAATTTGTTTTTATCGCTGATGATTGTTTCGACTGTCTCTTACATCACAATACTTATTTTTGAACGGCACAGTCTTTATACGATGCGTTTGGCTCAAAAAGGAGAATTAATAACACATCATAAAGATAGAGCAGTTTTAACGCTTTTGAAAATGGAAGATGTGATTGAAACTGATTTGAAAATTCTTCCGCCAACAATGTTGTTGGGAGAATTGGTAAAGGTGATTTCAAATACGAAAAGAAACATTTTTCCGGTTGTTGATGTTAATTCTGGAGAATTATTGGGAGTCTTATCTCTTGATGAAGTGCGAAACATTATGTTCCGCCCAGAATTATACGGTAAATTTTCAGTTCAAAAACTGATGATTTCTCCTCCTGCAATTTTGAATACGGAAATGTCGATGGAAAAAGTGATGCAGATTTTTGAAGATACCGGAGCTTGGAATCTACCGGTTGTTGATAAAGAAAAACGATATTTGGGGTTTGTTTCAAAATCCAAGATATTTAATTCATACAGAGATGTATTGGTAGAGTTTTATCAGGATTAATTAAGAAAAAATTAAAATATGTCAAAAATAAAACAAAGTTATGCCCAAGCACTTAGTGAGTTGGAGTTAATTTTATCTGATTTGGAAAAAAATGAGACCATTGATATCGATTTGGTTGAAAAAAAAGTGAAGCGAGCAGCCGAATTAATTTCGATTTGTAAAAGTCAGCTAACCAAAATTGACGAAGACCTTGATAAGATTTTAAGCGAATTGGAATAAAATGTGTCCGATTTTTTAAAAGTGCAATCATTAAAGTTCGGTGATAAATGCACCTTTTTCGGCAACAGAATAATAGATTATTTCGTTTTGCTCACACACTTCTCTTACGTGATTTTCATACCATTGTGAAATACTTTTATCTGTAATCACAATTTTTGGTTCCACGCAATCAAGAATCTCCTCCATTTTTGGTTTTAATTTGTTGGTAAGAATAAGATAATCAACTTTCAATGTCTTGTCTGTAGTTTTTTTACGCAACCAATTTCCATCTAAAATCATCACTTTTTTCCCGTTAAAAGCTATAAATCTATCTTCTATTTTTGTGGAATCGGTAAAATAGATTGGTTTGTGGAATAAGGAAGAGTCCCAAAATGGTTTGGCAATTTTTTTGGCTTGCAAAGAATCCAATGTAAAAACTAAATTCTTTTTCCCATCAGTAATGTTAATAATTGAATTTCGAGTGTCGGAGAAGACAATCATTTGCGAACCATTAAAACTGTTGTAAATCCGTATGTTTTGAACAACCAAAAAAATGAGAATAAATGATAATCCTATCATTAAATGCCAATATTTTCGTAAACTTATAAAAGCTGTAAAAAAAATCAGGATACCAACTAACAAGAAAAGTTGCACTGTAGAAATGTTGATTTCTGCAATAGAATGAGGAATGGAAACAATTAATTTTAATAAATAATTCATCAACCAAATAATCCATTTCAATGCAAATCCTGTCCAAATTGAGATAAGAGGAATGAAAGAAACGAATAAAAGGAAAATCGCACCATAAATTATTACAGTTGAAATTGGAATGGCAATATAATTTGTCAGGAGAAAATAATTGGGAAACTGATTGAAATAGTAGATTGTAACGGGTGCAGTTCCTATTTGTGCCGCAACGGAAACGGCTGTCAAATCCCAAAACCATTTAATTGCTCTGTTTTTTGGTCGGTAAAGTTTGGAAAGTTGCGGTTGGAAAACAAGAATGCTTATTACTGCCAAATAACTGAGTTGAAAACCGATATTGAACAATAAATT
This sequence comes from Paludibacteraceae bacterium, assembly GCA_039811505.1. GTDB lineage: Bacteria > Bacteroidota > Bacteroidia > Bacteroidales > Paludibacteraceae > UPXZ01. Next base: position 6,587 of record JBDHYS010000046.1, read on the forward strand.
TGGATTGAAAACGAGCAGTATAAAAGCGGAAAGAAACACTGTATTAATAACTTGCGAATTTCGACTAAATATTGTTGCAAACGAAACAAAACTCATCATTAACGTTGCTCTAAGCACTGCCGGCGATAATCCGGTTAGAATTGCATAACACCAAATAAATAAAATTGCAATAGTTCCTTTTATGGTTTTTTGCCTTTGTGTTTTCCATAGAAATCCCAAGAAACTCAAGATTGCCACATACACAACGCCAACGTGCAAACCGCTAACTGCTAGAATATGTGCTGCACCGCTATGACTGTAAAGTTGCTGAATATCCGGTTCTAAACTATCTTTAAAACCCAAAGTGAGTGCTGCCAAAACAGCAAATTCATCTCCATCAATACCTTTATTTTTGTAGATTGAAAGCAGAAAATTTCTCGATTTATTGGCAATTCTTTTTATTGAAAATGTTGCTTTTTGCTCTGTTTTAAACCAATTTTCACTTGAGATATAGGAGGTTGCACCAATTCCTTGCCTTTTCAGATAAGTTGCGTAGTCAAATCCTTTCGGATTTTGAACTCCATCGGCTTGATCAAATCTTGAATGTATAATAATTCTGTCTCCAATAAGAAGTTGTGCTGCATTTTCATCTTTTTGAATGTATAAAATAGCTTTTCCATTGGTTGCAACTGTTTTTGAAGAATCAAAACGATGAATTAATTTTACTTTAAAAGAATATGATTTTTCTTTTTCTATTGGTGATGTGATAAGTTCAACTTCGTATGTTCCAATTTTATTATGTTCTGAAAATTGATTTTTATAATCGAATAATTGGCATATAAAATAACCAACAACCATCAAACATGTTAATAATGAAAAGCCAAAAAGTGATGAAAATTGAAATTGAATTTTTTCTTTTCGTATGATAATAGAAAGAATTGCAATAAAACCGGAAATCACACCAATAAGAATCAATACAAATTGTGGAATTTTGATGTATTGATAAATGACGATGCCTAAAATAAGCGATAGCAACAGGCGAAAAAAAGGTGTCCGTTGCAAAAAATTCATATTGTAGATTATCTGTTGTGAAGCATTTGAGAAATTACAATCTCCGGACTTTCAGTGTTGAAAACAGCACTTCCTGCCACTAAAACATTTGCGCCGGCAGCAAATAATTTTTGTGCATTTTCTGTATTTACACCGCCATCAATCTCTATCAAACAAGCTGGATTTTCATCTTTTATAATTTCTTTCAATTCTTCAATTCTTTGATACGTTTCATCAATAAATTTTTGTCCTCCGTAACCTGCAAAAACCGACATCAGCAAAACCATATCAGCATCTTTCACTACGCCCTTTAATTTGCTCACTTCCACGTCAGGATTGATTGTAATTCCTGCTTTTACGCCAAACGATTTGATTTCTTGCAATGTTTCATTCGGGTTTTTTAAAGTTTCCAAATGCACTGTTATAACATCAGCACCGGCTTTTGCAAAACGCT
>JBDHYS010000047.1:0-8058 GCA_039811505.1 Paludibacteraceae bacterium
ATACAGGAATTCCATTTCAACTAAATATTTTAAAATCAAAAAATTTTATAAGCAATATATATTTTTTCTATAATAAGTGGAACGCAGAAAATCACATTTGGTCGGACTTCAGCAAAAGCACTTAATAAAATCTTTGGAGATGGGGTTCTTCCGATAAAAAAGATATGACAACCTAAAGCGGTGGCTGTCAGGAAATCGAAAGCACAACCGTAAGCATGCGCAAGTGGAAGAAAAGCTACAACTTTATTTCCGGGAGCTAATAAATTAGTTCGAATACCGAATGTAACATTTCCTGCATAATTGTTTCCAGTGAGCATCACGCCTTTACTAAATCCGGTTGTGCCAGAAGTGTAGCTTATACAAACCAATTCTGAGTTCGGTTTATTAATGTACCTCACACAATCTTTGTGAAAACCATTATCGTATTTTTTGTTAAACATTTCGGTAATGCTTTCAGCTGTTAGTTTTTCCGGATTAAACGGAGCAATAATTGCATCGCTCGATTCACTCTCTTCTAACAATGTGGGTGTAGGTTGATTGGCTAATGCAATTAACTTGAAATCATTTAATGAAAAAACACTTTTCACGGTTCGTAAACTCTCAACATAAAGATTCTCCCACAAATAATCACTCACAAAAAGTAATTTTGACTCAGAGTGATTGACAATGTGATGCACATCGTTAGGGTTGAAATCCTGCAAAATAGGAATAATAATCGCTCCATAAGTTATGGTAGCCAAATAAGTAACAGCCCAGTTTGCATTGTTTTTGCCAATTAATGCAATTTTGTCATTTGGTTTTATATCGCACTCTTCAAAAAGGAGATGCAAACGAGCCACTTGTTCTGCAACTTGTGCATACGTTACTGTGTAATTTTCACCGTAATCAGTATAAGCATTTAGATCCCAATTAGCTCTAAAGCTATCTTCGTACAAACGAATAAAGTTTTTTTGAATCATAATTTCCTGTTTTGTAATATATAGAAAAGCAAAAATACACAAATTTTGAAATAATGTGCAATTTTTAGTGAAAATATTTTTTTAGAAATGATAAATTCTTTGAAAATGAAAAAAAACGTATCTTTGCAAATTCAATTAAATGGAAAAATTAAATTATACAAAAAATGAATATCTCCTACAATTGGTTAAAAAAATATATTGACTTAGAGGTTTCGCCAGAAAAATTATCAAAAATTCTGACTTCGATAGGTTTAGAAGTGGGCAGTGCGAAAGAAATAGAAACGGTAAAAGGAGGCTTGGATGGGATTGTTATTGGCGAGGTAAAAACGTGTGAAAAACATGAAAATTCCGATCATTTAAGTGTTACGACCGTTGATGTGGGGAATGATGAGCTGTTGCAAATTGTATGCGGAGCACCTAATGTGGCAGCAGGACAGAAAGTTGTGGTTGCTACCATCGGAACAACGTTGTATTCCGGTGATGAAAGTTTTAAAATCAAACGTTCAAAAATCAGAGGTGTGGAATCTTTTGGGATGATTTGTGCCGAAGATGAAATCGGATTAGGAACAAGCCACGAAGGAATAATGGTTCTTCCGCACGATTCAAAAATTGGGACGCAAGCAAAAGATTTCTTTAACATAAAATCCGATACTTTAATAGAAGTAGATATTACGCCCAATCGCGTTGATGCAACTTCTCATTATGGCGTTGCAAGAGATTTGGCTGCTTATTTTTCTGCAAATGGAGAAAAAATTGAACTTCAAAAACCTTCTGTAGAAGATTTTAAAGTTCAATCAAACAGTTTGAATATTCCAGTAATTGTTGAAAACAAAGATGCTTGCCCGCGTTATTCGGCATTGACAATTTCGGGCGTTACTGTAAAAGAATCACCTCAATGGTTGAAGGATAATTTGTTGAGTATCGGATTAAGACCGATAAACAATATTGTGGATATTACCAATTTTGTTTTGCACGAAATCGGACAACCACTTCACGCTTTTGATGCCGATAAAATTACAAGCGGAGAAGTACGAGTGAAAAATCTGCCGCAAGATACGTTGTTTACAACGTTAGACGAAGTTGAGCGAAAACTTCACGTAGCCGATTTGATGATTTGCAACGGAGATGAACCAATGTGTATCGGAGGAGTTTTTGGCGGTGCTGATTCTGGAGTAACGGAACAAACAAAAAACATTTTCTTGGAAAGTGCCTATTTTAATCCTGTAAGCGTTCGTAAAACAGCAAGAAGACACGGATTAAATACTGATGCTTCGTTCCGTTTTGAGCGTGGTTGTGATCCGGAAATTACAATTTACGCACTGAAACGAACTGCACTTTTAATTCAGGGAATTGCCGGTGGTACAATCTCAAGTGATATTATAGATGAATATCCCGTTGCAATTAAATCGTTTTTTGTTGAATTAAATAAGAATAAAATAAATCAACTTATTGGGAAAGAAATTGCAGAAGAAACCGTAAAAGATATTTTCAAAGGATTGGAAATTGAAATTATTTCTGAAAATGAAGAAAAATACGATTTGAAAATTCCTGCTTATCGCGTTGATGTGCAAAGAGATGTTGATGTGATTGAAGAAATTTTGAGAATTTACGGTTACAATAACATTGAAATTGGCGAAAATTTAACTTCTACTTTAAGTTTCGTGAAAAAACCGGACAGCCACAAATTGCAAGTCTTGATTTCGGAGCAGCTTTCGGCACAAGGTTTTAATGAAGTGTTGAATAATTCACTCACAAAAACAGCTTATTATGTCGGTTCGACTTCTTTCCCTGAAGAAAATTGTGTAAAATTATTGAATCCATTGAGCAATGATTTGGCTGTGATGCGTCAGACGTTGCTTTTTGGTGGAATGGAAAATATCAATAGAAATGTGAATCATAAAAACAGTGATTTGAAACTGTATGAATTTGGGAATTGCTACCATTTCTATCCAACACAAAAGGTAGAAGGTGAAAATCTTTCTGCTTTTCAAGAAGAATTTCATTTGGGCTTGTGGATAACGGGAAATAAATTTTCCAACGCATGGTTGGGTGGAACACAAAAAACGACTGTGTATGAACTGAAAGCGTATTTGCAAAATATTTTAGACCGATTGGGTTTTGATTTGAAAAAGATCAAATTAAAAGAAATTGAATCCGATATTTATTCGCAAGCGATGGGAATTTATTGGGGAAAAACACAAATAGCCACGTTTGGAGTTGTGAGTAAATTGGTAAAAAAACTGACAGATGTGGATGTGGAGGTCTATTTTGCAGATATTAATTGGACAAGGTTGTTGAATTTCGTCAATAATAATAACGTTGAGTACAAAGAACTTTCAAAATTTCCAGAAGTTTCACGTGATTTAGCATTTTTATTGGATAAAAACATTCAATTTAGTGATATTGAGAAAATTGCGTATGAAACTGAACGCAATTTTTTAAAAAATGTGAGCTTATTTGATGTGTACGAAGGAAAAAATATTGAAGAAGGCAAAAAATCTTACGCCGTTAATTTTATGTTGCTCGATGAATCCAAAACATTGACTGACGCTGTGATTGATTCGATTATGAATAAAATTCAAAAAAATATTGAATCAAAACTAAACGCTAAGTTAAGAAGTTAAAAATGGAGTGTTATAAATGCGAGTGATGTAAATTTCTCGCATTTTTTTATCAAAACAGTGAAAATGAAAAAGCAAACTACTACCGATTTATTGCATACCGAGTTTCCGAAACCCGATGCGTTTGGTGCAATTTCGATGCCTGTTTACAATACAGCTTCCTTTGAGTTTGATTCTGCCGAAGCAATGCAAAATGCTTTTTCTGGAAATTCCGATCGCCCTGTTTATTCCAGAATAACGAATCCGACCGTTGAGCATTTTGAAAACAGAGTGAAAAACATAACTGATGCTCCTTACGTTACGGCAGTAAATTCGGGAATGGCTGCAATAAGTGCCGTTTTTCTTTCAATAGCAAAAACGGGTGCAAATGTCATTACTTCTCGTCATCTTTTTGGCAATACGTATTCGTTTTTTTCATCTACTTTAACGGCTTTTGGTGTAGAAATTCGATTTTGTGATTTAAAGAATATAGATGAAATAAATCAAAATATTGATTCAAATACGTGTGCACTTTTCTTTGAAATTATCACCAATCCACAAATGGAAGTAGTGGATATTCACGCAATTTCAGGTGTATGTAAAACGCATCAAATCCCACTCATTGCAGATACAACCACAATCCCATTTACCCATTTTAAAGCAAAAGAATGGGGCATAAATATCGAAGTGCTTTCGTCCACAAAATATATTTCCGGCGGCGGAACTACTATTGGTGGATTAGTTATTGATTACGCCAGTTTTGATTGGAAAAAATCAGAACGATTGGGAGAAATTGCCCAAACAAAAGGAAACGACGCTTTTAATTTTAAACTTCGTAAAGAAATTCATCGAAATTTGGGCTTGTATATGTCGCCGCAAGTTGCTTTTTTGCAAAATATCGGTTTAGAAACGCTCTCTATTCGTTATCGCACAGTAGCTGAAACAACCTTTAAATTAACGAAAATATTATCCGAAAATCCAAAAATTCAGAAAGTAAATTACATCGGTTTGCCACAAAATCCTTTTTACATCGTCAGTAAAAAACAATTTGGAGAATTTTGTGGAGCAATGTTTACAATTGATTTGGATTCACAAAAAACTTGTTTTCAGTTTTTGAATAATTTGAAAATTATCCGAAGAGCTACAAATCTTTTTGATAATCAATCGCTTGCTATTCATCTAGCTACAACAATATATGTGAATTTCAGTCAAGAAGAAAGACGTGAAATGAATGTTTTCGACACCACAATCCGTTTCTCGATCGGATTGGAAGAATTGGAAGATTTACAATGGGATATTGAGCAAGCGCTTCGTGATATTTAGACTGCTATTGTTAAAACAATGAGAGTTTTACAACTTTTTTAACAGTTGTGAAAACCATATCGCCACTTATCTGTTATATACTTACGTTAAGTATAATTTTCTCAAACAAAGAAATAAAACTAAATAAAAAATAGATGTTTTTTGAAGAATTCAATCCCTTAGAGGATAAAATGCTCCAAGTTATGGATCATAAAGGAGATATTGTCCGCCCCGATTTATTTCCAAAACTTTCCAACGATGAAATTGCTGAAGCGTACAAAGCAATGCTTTTTGAAAGAACGGCTGATGAAATGGCAATTTCGTATCAACGGCAAGGGCGAATGTTTACCTATCCATCCAACAAAGGACAAGAAGCAATTCACATTGCAGCCGGAAAAGTTATCCGTCAAGATGATTGGTTGGTCCCTGCTTTTCGTGAAATCGGTTTAATGCTTGCAAAAGGCGTGAAAATGTCCGAAATTTTTCTTTATTACAATGGAAATGAGCGTGGAAGTAACTTTAAAGATGCCAAACGAGTTCTCCCAATTAATGTTCCGATTGGAACGCAATTCCCACACGCTGTCGGAATTGGATATGCAATGAAATATCAAAAAAATGACGATATTGTGTTTACGTTTATCGGCGATGGAGGAACTTCTGAAGGCGATTTTAGCGAAGGTTTAAATTTTGCAGGAGTTTGGAAAGTTCCGGTTGTTTTTACCATTCAAAATAATCAATACGCTATTTCAGTTCCGGCAAAAGGACAAACCAACTCACTGAATTTGGCTGTTAAGTCAACAGCTTTTGGTATTCCGGGATTAAAAGTAGATGGAAATGATTTTTTTGCAATGTATATTGCTTACTTAGAAGCAGCAAAATATGCCCGTTCTGGAAAAGGATCTTTGCTTATTGAAGCACTGACTTATCGTTTGGGAGCTCACACCACTTCCGATGATCCAACTAAATATCGGACAAAGAAAGAAGAAGATAAATGGAAAAAATTTGATCCGCTTTTGCGTTTGAAAAAGTATATGGATAAAAACGGAATTCAAATTGAAGACGATGAAATTCTGATAGAAATGTATAAAAAGCAGATTGATGAGCAGTTTTTAGAATCAGAAAATGTAGAAATATACCAACTAAATGAGGTTTTTGATAATATGTACGAAGAAATTCCCGATGATTTGGTAAAACAAAAAGAAGAATACGAACAGTTTTTAGCATGGAAGGAGGCAAGAAAATGAGTACGATGACAATGGTTCAAGCAATTAACAATGCTTTGGATATAAAACTAGCCGAAGATTCTTCTGTGGTTGTTTATGGTGAAGATGTGGGTGTTTTAGGGGGTGTTTTTAGAGTAACAGCAGGTTTGCAAGAAAAATATGGTGTGGAACGAGTTTTTGATTCGCCACTTGCAGAATCTGCAATTGTAGGAACCGGTTTTGGAATGGCAATCGCAGGTTTGCGTCCAATTGTAGAGATGCAATTTGATGGTTTTTCATATCCGGCTTTCAATCAGATAATTTCCCACGTTTCAAGAATGAGAAACAGAACAAGAGGAAAGTTTACTGTACCAATGGTAATTCGATTTCCTTATGGTGGTGGAATTAATGCCATAGAACACCATTCTGAAAGTCCGGAAGCACTTTATTCGCATATTCCAGGATTAAAAGTGGTAGTGCCTTCCACTCCACACGATGCAAAAGGATTGCTTATTTCTGCTATTGAAAGCAACGATCCTGTTATTTTTATGGAACCAAAACGGATTTACAGAGCTATAAAACAAGAAGTAAGCGATGAAAAATTCTCAATTCCAATAGGAAAAGCAAGTGTTGTAAAAGAAGGAACCGATGTTACGATTGTGGCTTTCGGAGCGATGATTCGTGAATGCCAAAAAGCCGCACAAATGGCAAGTGAAGTGGGAATTTCAGTTGAAATTATTGATTTACGAACAATTTACCCGATTGACAAAGAAACAATAAAAGAATCCATTCAAAAAACAGGACGATTAATTGTGGTTGCTGAAGCAAATCGCTCATTTAGTGTAGGTTCTGAATTGATGGCAATTGCCAATGAAGAAGCTTTTTTGCATTTAGAAGCTCCTCCAAAACGCGTTATGGGATTTGATACAATTATTCCGTTGGCACAAGGAGAAAAATATTTTTTAATAACACCAGAAAAGATTTTTTACGAAATCGAAAAAACCGTTAATTTCTAAAAAAAATAAACCGATGAATTATATTTTTAATTTTCCTGATATTGGCGAAGGATTGGAAGAAGGAACCGTTCTTGAATGGTACGTTAAAGTGGGCGATAAAGTTAAAGTGGGCGATCCGTTGGTGAAAATGGAAACAGACAAAGTTGCTGCCGATATTCCGTCTCCAAAGAATGGGATTCTTGTTGCTACTTTTGGAAAAGTGGGCGAAACAATAAAAGTTGGAAATCCATTGGTCGAAATTTTGATTGAAGGAGCATCTGTAAATGCAGTTAAAGAAGAAGAAAAAGCAGCCACAGTTGTAGGAACGATGGAATTAGCCGATGAAAATTCGGTATTGCCTTCCAGCAACGAGGGTAGAGAAGAAGAAAAAACAGATAATTCTACTTTGCACCGTAAAATTTTAGCCACTCCTGTTGCAAGAGCGTTGGCGAAAGAATTGGGAATTGATATAAATAAAATTGATGGTTCAGGTCCGTCAGGAAGGGTTATCAGACAAGATATTGAAACATTTCACGCACAGCAAAATCAGCAATCAGACGATTTATTGGTGCAGCAACATCAAGATTTGAGCGATGTAACGTATGAACCACTTACGCAAATCCGAAAAACGATTGCTAAAAATATGCACAGTTCCAAGCATAACGCTGCTCACATGTCGATTTTTGAAGAAGTGGAAGTTTCAGAATTGATAAAAATCAGACAAAAATACAAAATAAAATATGCCGAAAGAGGTGTAAAATTAACTTATCTTTCTTTTATTGTGAAGGCAACTGTACTCGCATTAAAAGAACACCGACAATTAAATTCTCAACTCGATTTGGACAACAATCGAATGATTTTTCACAACCGATACAATATTGCTTTGGCGGTGGATACAGAAGTAGGTTTGGTTGTTCCTGTTGTTCGAAATGCAGACCAACTTTCTATTTTTGAAATTGCACAGCGAATTGATGAAATCTCTGAAAAAGCAAGAAACAGG
>JBDHYS010000048.1:0-7982 GCA_039811505.1 Paludibacteraceae bacterium
AATTTACATCAATGAAGTTATTAAGAACATGCGAAAATCAATGGAGATAGAACAAAAAGATTTATCTTCAAAACTTCAAGGCGTTCAAAGAGATATTAGCAGTTTGCCAATTCAAGAAATGCAATTGGTTGGAATAGAAAGAAAATACCGTGTAGATGACAATTATTACACATTTTTCCTTCAAAAACGAGCAGAAGCTGCCATTCAAAAAGCGTCAAATTCCCCCGACAACAACATTCTGGACAAAGCAAGAATTATAACACTCACAAATGGAAACGCAAAATCAAAAACGATAACAAGCTATCTGATAATTGGGCTTTTGATTCCGTTGATTTTCGTAGTGTTGAAAGAATTGCTTAATAGCACAATTAGAGATACAAAAGACATTGAAAAATCGACTTCATTCCCATTGATTGGAACAATAAAGCACACAAATGGGACAGATCCGTTATTGGCAGCAAAACATCCGCGGTCTTCATTTACCGAAATGTTTAGGGTGATTCGTACCCGATTAGAATTTATTGTTCAACGAAAGAGCAACATCGTTATATTAATAACTTCTGCAGAATCCGGTGATGGAAAAACTTATTTCAGTACCAATTTGGCTTCTGTTTACGGTATGACGGGCAAGAAAACACTGCTCATTGATATGGATATTCGGAAACCAAGTATCAACGACCGATTAAGTCTTGATGAGAAAAATGGTGTTACCAACTTTGTAATTGGAGAAAATACATTGGACGAATTAATTTTACAAAAAGAAGGAATTAATTTTGATATTTTATTGGCTGGAACAATTCCTCCAAATCCGGGCGAATTAATCCGATCTGAGAGATTAAAAGATATGATCACTACGCTTCGAGGAATGTATGATTACATTATTATTGACACTTCGCCCGTTGGATTGGTTGCAGACTCCTACTCGATTGCATCTTATGCCGATGTGAAATTATTAATCGCAAGAAGTAAAAAAACAAGCAAACCATTCTTCAAACGACTTAATGAGCAGATTAAAAATGATAATCTAACGAATTTTTACGTTATTTTGAACGATGTTGATTTATCAAAAGCATCTCAAAAATACAGTAACAACTACGGTTATGGTTATGGTTATGGTTATGGCTACGGAAGTAAAAAGAATGCCAATCGATATACCCATTATTATGAAGATGATACAGACATTTAATCTTTATGGATAAATAATGAAATTAACAGATGGATTTTCAACAATTCATCTGTTTTTTTTGAAAAGCAAAAATAAATAGTTGCAATAAAACCTATCTCTCATAGAAAAATTGTAACTTTGTAAATTGACAAACCAACGCAATATGAATATCTCAAATACAATTATCGAAACCGATTTAATTGGCACGTTAGACGAAATTACAGTTTCTTGGGATAGTGAAAATATATTTATTCTCACTGATAGCAACGTTGCAGCAAAATGTTTACCTCTTTTATTGCAATCAGAAAAACTAAAAAAAAGCCACATAATTACAATTCTTGCTGGGGACGAAAATAAAAACATCATTTCATTATCTCAAATTTGGGAATATTTATCATCTCACGGTGCAAACCGTAAATCGTTAATGATAAATTTAGGTGGTGGAATGATTACCGATATTGGAGGTTTTGCAGCCTCCACATTTAAGCGGGGAATAGAATACGTCAACATTTCTACGAGTTTACTCGGCGCTGTTGACGCGGCAACAGGTGGTAAAACAGGCATAAATTTTCTCGGTTTCAAAAATGAAATTGGAAGTTTTTATCCTGCCAAAAAAGTGATTATCCACACCGATTTTTTCAAAACATTAGATGATAAAAATATCCGTTCCGGATTTGCTGAGATGATAAAACATGCACTAATTAGTTCTAAAAAAGATTGGGAAGAAATTTTGAAATTTGATTTAGAAAATTTGGATTATGAAAAACTAAACTTATTATTAACTCGAAATATCGAAATCAAAGAAAATATTGTTCTGGAAGATCCAAAAGAACAAGGAATACGAAAAGCATTAAATTTAGGACACACTTTTGCACATGCTATTGAAAGCTGGAGCTATGAAACAAATCGTCCTTTTCTGCACGGATATACCGTTGCTTGGGGATTAATAGCAGAACTCTATCTTTCACATATAAAGTTGGGATTTCCAAAAGAGGAATTAGAAAAATTAAAAGAGTTTGTAATAACACATTACGGAAATTACAACTGTCCGCCTCAAAATTACGAGCAGTTGATAAAATTGATGTACCACGACAAAAAGAATGAGGATAAAGAGATAAATTTTACACTTCTTTCAGACATTGGAGAAGTAAAAATCAATCAAACGGCTACTCATAATGAAATAAAACAAGCTTTTGACTTTATTTAATAAAACAGAAATCAATCGTTTATTGTTGTATTACAAACAACCAACTAAAATATCACAAAATGAATGCAAATAATATAAAAGAAGCTACATTGGTAATCGGAGCATCCAAAAATCCGGAAAGATATTCATATAAAGCAGCTGAAAAACTGCTCAATCATGGTCATAAAATTGAATTAGTAGGACTGCGTCCCGATGAGATTTTTGGACATAAAATTGACACCAAAAAAAAGCAATACACTAATATTGATACTGTTACACTTTATATAGGTGCTGCTCGCCAGCCGGAATATTATGAATATGTGGTTTCATTAAAACCAAGACGTGTAATTTTCAATCCAGGAACAGAAAATGAAGAATTTTACGAAATTCTTTCAAAAAACAACATCGAATCGGAAGTCGCTTGCACGTTGGTTTTGTTGGGAACAGGACAATTTTAACTTAAGAAAAGAAATAATTTCAATATAAAAAATGAAAATAGCGCTGATTGGATACGGTAAAATGGGTAAAACCATTGAACAGATAGCAAAAAAAAGAGGACATCAAATAGTAAGCATAATTGACATTGATAACAGAGAAGATTTTAATTCACAAGCTTTCAAAAGTGCCGAAGTAGCGATTGAATTTACTGCCCCGCAAGTTGCCATTGACAATTATCATCGGGCTTGGGAAGCAGGAGTTCCTGTTGTTTCTGGAACAACAGGTTGGAATGAACATTTACAAGAGATAAAAGATACAATTAACAAGCATAATTATACCCTCTTTTGGTCATCAAATTTCAGTTTGGGAGTAAATATATTTATAAAACTAAATCAATATTTAGCAAAAACAATGAATAACTACGCTGAATATGATGTTTCTATGAGCGAGACACATCACACGCAGAAATTAGATGCACCTTCCGGAACTGCCATTACATTGGCTGAAGATATCTTAAAAAATATCACTCGGAAAACAAAATGGGTTAAAGAAGTAAAAATAAATTCAGACGAAATTCCAATTCATTCCATTCGTGAAGGGCAAGTTCCGGGCATTCACACCATTCGATACGAAAGTGATGTGGACAGTATTGAAATTACACACGATGCAAAAAGCAGAGAAGGTTTTGCTTTGGGGGCAGTTATTGCTGCAGAATTTACTTACAATAAAAAAGGATTATTAGGAATGGACGATTTGCTTCAATTCTAAAAACTACACACACAACAACATATTAGAAAATTTACGTATGACAACTCAAAAAACAAATCGCTTAAAAAGACCACTTAAACAATGGGTTAAAGCAACTATTTGGAGTATAATTTATATTCTTTTCATTGTATGGCTTGGAAATTATTGGTGGTTGCTAATACTTCCGGTTATTTTTGATGCATTTGTAACCAAATTTATTCCATGGACATGGTGGAAAAACTCCAAAAACAAAGCAATAAGAGCTGTTATGAGTTGGGTTGATGCGATTGTTTTTGCATTGATAGCCGTCTATTTTATCAACAATTATTTGTTTCAAAACTATCAAATTCCTACTTCCTCGTTAGAGAAAACACTACTTGTAGGCGATTTTTTGGCTGTAAGCAAAGCAACTTATGGACCACGCGTTCCAATGACTCCACTTTCGTTTCCATTGGTGCAAAACACATTTCCTATTGTCAATACAAATTCCTATTTTGAAAAACCTCAGATAAAATTCAGACGATTGAAAGGTTTAAGAGAAATCAAACGGAACGATATTGTCGTGTTTAATTTTCCTGCTGGCGACACAATAGCCTTTAAAGTGCAAAATCCCTATTATTATTCTATTTGTTATCAAGAAGGGCTTTCTTATGTGGTAAATGTTTTGAAACAAGAGCCAACTTCCGAACTTTGTTACCAATACGGTAGAGAAATTGTAAAAAAGAATGAAGGAGTTTACGGAAAAGTGATGTTCCGACCTGTTGATAGACGAGAAAATTATGTAAAAAGATGTGTGGGAATTTCTGGCGATTCTCTCCAAATCATCAATAATCAGGTGTATGTAAACGGAAAGAAACAAGAAAATTTTGACGGCATTCAATACAATTATTTTGTACAAACCGATGGAATGAGATTATCAAGAACTCTTATCGATAAATTAGGAATTAGCAATGAAGATTTTGTTGAGTTGAGCAGTGTCAGTTCGTATTCTTTAATTCAAGGTTTAGGATTAAATCCAAATTATCCGGTTTATCATTTTCCCTTGTCACATGAAAAATACGATATTTTAAAAAATACGCCCGGAATTACAAATCTTTTGGTCGAACCCGACTGGCTTACAACATCTCCAATTGGCGACAGTATGTATCCACTTGGTGGCAATACGGGATGGACACGCGATAATTACGGACCAATTTATATTCCAAAAAAAGGAGATAAAATTGAGTTAAATGAACAAACCTACCCTATTTATGAGCGTTGCATCAGAAATTACGAAGGAAATAGGTTGATTTCAAAAGATGGAAAATACTATATCAATGATGTTGAAACAAATTATTATGTTTTCCAATTAAATTATTATTGGATGATGGGCGATAATCGCCATAAATCTGCCGATTCTCGTTCGTGGGGATTTGTTCCGGAAGATCATATTGTAGGACAACCAATGTTCGTTTGGCTTTCTCTCAATAAAGACAAATCGTTGTTTGATGGAAAAATTCGTTTCAACCGTTTTTTCAAAAATGCAACCAAATAGTTTTGAAAACATCATATTATCAACAGCTTATCTTCCTCCGATTAGTTATTTCATAGCAATAAGTAGTGCTAATTCAGTGTTTATTGAAACGCACGAACATTTTGTAAAACAAACTTACAGAAACAGATGTCGCATTGCAACTGCAAACGGAGTAAAAGAGCTTACCATTCCAATAGAAAGCAACAACGGAATAAAAAATCCTATTCGCGACACACGAATTTCAAGACATGAAGATTGGCAAAAAATTCATTGGCGAACATTTGATACTGCCTACAGAAATTCTCCGTTTTTTGAGTATTATAAAGATGATTTTCGTCCGTTTTATGAAAAAGAATGGAAATTTCTTTGGGATTACAACCAAGATTTGCTAACTTTGGTTTTTGAATTATTGGATATCCAACCAACAATTCAACTTACAGAAAATTACTTATATAGAGATAAAAAAGCTGCAGATCTAAGAGAAAAAATACACCCAAAAAGAGAAAGCATAAGTACGACAAAAGAGTATTATCAAGTTTTTGAACAAAAACATCAATTTATTCCGGATTTAAGCATTGTGGATTTGCTTTTTAATATAGGAAATGAGAGTATATTAACAATTGAAAAATCAAAATTGCATATTTAACACAATCTTAATCAAACTAATACTAAATCATTTAAAAAAATAGAAAAATGGAAAATTTAGATTGGAAAAACATCGGTTTCGGTTATAGAAAAACCGACTACAACGTAAGATGTTCCTACAAAGATGGAAAATGGGGAGAAATCACAAGTTCAACAGACGAATACCTAAACATTCACATGGCTGCAACTTGCCTCCACTACGGACAAGAAGCTTTTGAAGGATTAAAAGCATTCAGAGGGAAAGATGGAAAAATACGTATTTTCCGATTAGATGAAAATGCAAAAAGAATGCAAAAATCGTGTGAAGGGATTATGATGGCACAACTCCCTGTTGAAAAATTTGAAGAAGCTGTTCTTACTGCCGTAAAATTAAACGAACGATTTGTTCCTCCCTATGAAAGCGGTGCCTCGCTTTATATTCGTCCGCTTTTAATTGGCACAAGTGCACAAGTGGGAGTAAAACCTGCATTGGAATACGAATTTATTATTTTTGTAACGCCCGTTGGACCCTATTTCAAAGGAGGTTTTCAAACTACACCGTTTGTCATTATGCGTCAATATGATCGTGCAGCTCCACTTGGAACAGGAACTTTTAAAATTGGTGGAAATTATGCCGCAAGTTTAATTGCAGGAAATCATGCCGCTTCAATGGGCTATTCTGCTGTTTTTTATCTTGATGCAAAAGAAAAAAAATACATTGACGAATGCGGAGCAGCAAATTTCTTCGGAATCAAAAACAATACGTATGTAACACCAAAATCCAACTCGATTCTCCCTTCCATTACCAATAAAAGTTTAATAACTTTGGCAGAAGAATTGGGATTGAAGGTAGAAAGACGCCCTGTTTCGGTAGAAGAATTATCCACATTTGAAGAAGCCGGAGCTTGTGGTACAGCAGCTGTAATAAGCCCAATCGAACGGATTGACGATTTTGATGAAAAAAAATCGTATATTTTTTCTCCTGACGGAAAACCCGGAAAATGGTCGGAAAAATTGTATAATAAATTACGAGCAATTCAATACGGAGATGAAGAAGATAAATTCAATTGGATAACAATTGTATAAAAAACATACTTTTTATTCACTTAAAAGTGCGTTATATTCGACACAACGCACTTTGTTATTTATTAAACCATTATTTTCAAAAAAATTAAACAAAAAAATGAGTAAAAAAATTATTTATCTACTACTATTTCTAATTACATTTTCAATAGCAAAAGCCGACGAAGGAATGTGGATGTTGCCACTTATTGAGAAACTAAATATTCAAAAAATGGAAAATTTAGGGATTAAAATGACGGCTGATGAAATATACAGCAATGAAAATGTAAGTCTTAAAGATGCCATAATCGTTTTTGGAAATGGCTGTACGGGTGTAATGGTTTCACAATCGGGGCTTTTGTTCACAAATCATCATTGCGGTTACAGTGCCATTCAAAAATTAAGCAGCGTGGAACACAATTATCTTAAAGATGGTTTTACGGCAAAAGAACAAAAAGATGAGCTTCAATGTGAAGGACTTACTGTAAAGTTTTTGGTAAAAGTGGAAGATGTTTCCGATAGAATCTTTGAGAAAATAAGCGGATTGGCAGGCAAGGAACGTACAGATTCATTAAATGCTATCTCAATCGTAATCGAAAAAGAAGGAAAGACAAAAGACACTCACATTTCTCAAGTTCGCTCTTTCTATGAAAACAACGAATATTATCTATTTGTTTATGAAGAATTTAAAGATGTTCGATTAGCTTATACGCCACCTTCTTCCATCGGAAAATTTGGTGGTGAAACTGACAATTGGATGTATCCTCGACACACAGGCGATTTTTCGGTTTTTCGTGTTTATTCAGATAGCGATGGAAATCCTGCAACGTTTTCAGAAGAAAATATTCCATATTCTCCCAAAAGATTTGCTGCAATATCCAATCAAGGTTTTGCAGAAGGCGATTTTGCAATGATTTTAGGAAATCCCGGGACAACCGACCGTTATGCAACTTCTTTTGCTATTAAAAATAGAGTGAAAAACGGAAACGGAGCAAGAATTGAAATGCGAGGCGTGAAACAAGATGTTTGGAAAAAATATATGCGTGCTGACGAAGCAATTAATATTGCGTATGCAAATAAATATGCTGGCAGTTCAAATTATTGGAAAAACAGTATCGGAATGAACAACGCAATTAAGCGATTGAATATTATCAAAGAGAAAGAAAATGAAGAAAAAGCATTTTTGGAATGGATAAAATTGGACAACGATAGAATCCAAAAATACGGAAATGTTTTAGAAAATTTAG
>JBDHYS010000049.1:0-7965 GCA_039811505.1 Paludibacteraceae bacterium
AGTAGGGTATAATAAAATAACAGTCGATTTATTTAACTTTACTGTAAAAGGAGAAGGCGATGAATTAAAACCTGCAACTCTACTTGAAATAAGTAAATTAACAACAAAAAACATGTCTTCTGTCGACCACATGAACCAAGTTACAAAAGAAGATTGGAAAACTGGCGTAGCTTACTTAGGCGAAGGCACAGAAATGGATATTACTGGTATCAATGATGTAGCAAACTCGATGGACCCAACGTTCTTTGAAGCAATTGACAATAATAAGGTAAAATTCTTAGGTCCAACAGGTATCTATACCATTTATTATCTTCCACGTTTGAACTACGTATTTGTTGAACAACCTACGGCTGTATATCCTGATGCTTTATGGTTAGTAGGAGTTGGAATGGGACCTGCACGCACTCCTTTTATTAAAACCTCATCGTGGAATTGGAATTCGCCACTTGAATACAAATTCTGTCGTAAAATATCCGATGGAATTTTTGAAGCCGTATTCTTTGCAGAACACGAAGTGAACGAAGAAGCAAAAGAACCCTGGCGATTAACCTTTGGTGTTAAATTTATGCATCAACGCACCTGGGGAGATGAAGAGAGTTCGGATAATTATGAAAAACCAGCTAATGGATTCTTGTTTTCTCCATCGCCAAATGATGTAGGTAACTTCAATGCAACACCAGCTTTTGCAAATCAGCCAGGAATTTATCGTTTTGTTATAAATATAAACAATAAAACCACTATCTTTGAAAAAATAAAATAATACAATAATATACTGTCTTATACTCACATCTGAATATAAGACAGTATTCTTTTACTTATGAAAAACAAAAACTTTCAAATTCTGCTATTTTTAAGCTTGTTTTTATTTAGTTTTATATCATGTGATAGAAACTCAAAAGCCGATCCAAAACCTGATAATAAACCAACAGTTATATCCGGTGATGTTTCTGTATGGCTCACTACGAACAATGAAGTACATCTAATGACTCAGCAAAATAGCTTGAACTTTTCAAAAGACATTGGAGACTTTACCATTGTACTTGATTCTACAATCAGTTATCAAAATATTGATGGATTTGGAGCTGCTCTTACAGGTTCTTCGGCTTACCTTATCAGGAATATGAGTGAAGAAAAAAGAGCTGCTTTATTAAATGATTTGTTCAATCCAGAAAAAGGTATAGGCATCAACTATCTTAGACTTACCATTGGTTCATCAGATTTTTCAATCGGCACATACAGTTACTGCGATTCCCCCGACATCAATACATTTGCTATACCAGAGCAAGATAAAAAGGATTTAATACCCATCTTACGACAAATTCTTAGCATAAACCCTTCAATGAAAATTCTAGCAAGCCCATGGAGCGCTCCTGCATGGATGAAAAACAATAATAGTATGTACGGTGGGTCATTGAAAGGGAAAGAAGTATATGATGATTTTGCTGAATATTTTGTAAAATATGTGCAAGCTTTTGAACATGAAGGAATACACATCGATGCCATTACCATCCAAAACGAACCGATGCACGAAACAAATGCTTATCCAACGATGAAAATGCTTTGGCAAGAACAGAATGAGATTATTCGCGATTATTTAGGTCCAAAGTTTGAGAAAGAGAATATAAAAACAAAAATCATCATTTGGGATCACAATTTTGATATGGCTTATTATCCAATCAATATCCTAAACGATCCTATAACACGCAAATATATTGCTGGAACCGGCTGGCATGGCTACGGTGGTAATGCTTCAGCAATTGAAGAAGTTCAAAAGAAACATCCTGATAAAGAGGTTTACTTTACCGAACAATCTGGTGGAGGATGGAACACCGATACAAGGATAGGAAATATGTTCTGGTATATGAAAGAATATTTAATGGCTTCAATCAACCGTGGCTCTAAAAACTTTATTATGTGGAACTTATCGCTTAACGAAAATCATGGGCCTACTACAACCTCCGGTGGTTGTCAAAATTGTCGTGGTGTTGTTACAATTACAAACGATGGAAATTATCTTTACAATGAAGAGTATTATCTACTCGGACATTTTGCAAAAACAATACGCTTAGATGCCAAACGTATTGAAAATAGTTCCACAAAATGGGCAGGTGGAATAACTGCTTCATCTTTCATGAACAAAGATGGTTCCAAAGTTTTGGTGATCATAAACCGAAGTGGAGCGAATCAAAAATATAGCGTACGTATCGCAGATAGAAAGTTCACATACGAGCAATTCGATGAATCCGTTGTAACATTTAAATTTAAATAAATAATAACTCACAATAAATAATAAAAAGATGAAATCGAAAATTTCATTCATGCTAATAGCTTTTATTTTGTTTGCTTGCTCTCCCAAAGAACAGGTTTTAGTATTAAGTACACTTCCAGATACAAATAAACTTTTGGTAGAAAAGACAACTCAGTTCTCTCATTCAAACAGTGCATATGATGATATTATCAAAATCAATACAGAAGAAACATTTCAATCAGTTTTGGGAGTTGGAGCTGCATTGACACACGCGTCAGCTTGGGTATTTCAAAACAATCTAAGTAAAGAGAAGCGCGACTCACTTTTCAAAGTACTTTTTACGCCCGAGGGTGTTGGGATCAATTACACACGACTTTGCGTAGGTGCATCCGATTTTTCATTCGACCTATTTAGTTATAGTGATACCGAAGATTTCACATTGAGTAATTTCTCCATTGAAGAAGATTATAAATCTGTCATTCCAATGCTGAAAGAAATTTTGGCAGTCAATCCTGAATTACAAATCATGGCAACACCATGGAGTCCACCAGCTTGGATGAAAACCAATGGCAGTATGATTGGAGGAAAATTAAAAACAGATTGTTATGGTGTTTATGCCGATTATTTGATTAAATACATCGAGGCATATAAAAAAGAAGGAATAACAATTCACACAATGACTGTTCAGAATGAACCTGAATTTGGTACAGCAGCTTATCCATGTATGGATATGACGGCTGATGAACAAAGAGTTTTTATTCGTGATTTCTTTGGTCCAAAATTGCATGCTTCTGGATTACTCACAAAAATTGTTCTCTTTGACCATAATTGTGATAATCCTAATTATCCAATTTCTATTATGAACGATGACGAAGTAAAAAAATGGATCGATGGTTCCGGTTTTCACCTATATAAAGGGAATATTAATGCTCTTTGTGATGTGTATGAAGCACATCCGGATCGTAACATCTATTTTACAGAGCAATCTGGTGGTGGCTGGGCTCCCGATTTTGATCAAAACGTTCGATGGTATGTTGGAGAACTTATGATAGGTGCTATGAATTGTTGGAGTAAAAACGTCTTACTGTGGAATTTAGCATTAGATGAAAATAATGGTCCAAAAAACTTTGGATGTCAAGATTGTTATGGCGTAGTAGAGATAAACAAAAATGGAGAAATAAAAAAACACGGTGAATATTACGCTCTGGCTCATTACGGTAAGTTTGTTGAGATGGGAGCAATGCGTCTTAATTCTGAAAGTAACGATATAAAAGGAGTTTCTTTTAAAAATCCTGATAATTCTATTGTGTATATTGCAGTGAATTATGGAGAAGAAAAAAATGTGCAGATTGAAACATCGAAAAGTAAATTTAATTATACATTTAGAAAAGGAGAAGTAGCAAGTTTTAAGTGGAAAGAGTAGAATTTACAAAAATTCAAATCAACAATCATAAAAAAACTCCAACCGATTTATCGTTTTTCGATTGGAGTTTTAGTTTCTATACGTTGAATCTAAAGTGCATTATATCCCCGTCTTTTACTAAATATTCTTTCCCTTCAACACTCATTTTTCCGGCTTCTTTTACAGCTGATTCTGACCCGTAGGTTATAAAATCATCGTAATTTATCACTTCGGCACGAATAAATCCTTTTTCAAAATCGGTATGAATTACGCCTGCACATTGAGGTGCTTTCCATCCATTCTGAAAAGTCCATGCTCTCACTTCTTGAACACCGGCAGTAAAATAAGTTTGTAAATTTAATAATTTATACGCAGATTTTATCAACCTTGCCACACCCGACTCTTTTAATCCAATCTCCTCCAAAAACATTTGACGCTCTTCAAACGTGTCAAATTCCGTGATTTCCGATTCGATTTTTGCAGCTACAATCAAAATCTCAGCTTGTTCGGATTCGGTTGCTTTTTTCACAGCGTCAACATATTTATTGCCGTTCACCGCACTTGCCTCATCTACATTGCAAACATACATCACAGGTTTGTAAGTTAAAAGATAAAGTTCTCGAGCAATTTTTTCATCATCTTTATTGTCGAAAACTACAGTTCGAGCTGAAAGACCTTGTTGAAGTGCTTCTTTGAATCGAACATAGATGTTCAAAGCACGCAGAGCTTCTTTGTCGCCACCTGTTTTTGCCTGTTTTTCTACCCGTTGAATACGACTTTCAACTGTCTCCAAATCTTTGAGTTGTAATTCTATATCAATAATTTCTTTATCTCGTACGGGATCCACAATTCCATCAACATGCGTTACGTTTTCATCATCAAAACATCTTAAAACGTGAAGAATTGCATCAGTTTCACGAATATTGGCAAGGAATTTATTTCCCAAACCTTCACCTTTGCTTGCTCCTTTTACCAAACCCGCAATATCCACAATTTCAACTGTTGTAGGAACAATACGATGAGGTTTAACCAATTCTGCCAATTTATTTAATCGTTCGTCAGGGACAGTAATTACGCCAACGTTAGGTTCTATCGTACAAAAAGGAAAATTTGCTGCTTGAGCTTTCGCATTGGAAAGGCAATTAAAAAGTGTAGATTTTCCCACATTTGGAAGTCCTACGATACCGCATTGTAATGCCATTGAATTGTTTTATTTGTTAAATATTAGCATCATCAAACCTTTGTGAATGAGAATTGATGACGTTTTTTTTTGAGTTTGCAAAGTTACATCATTTTTAAGTGTTGAACAAAAAAAAGAATCTCAAAAATAAAATCATATCATTTGCTATTGTATTCAAAATAAAAGTAGTATCTTTGCAAACCGAAAAATTATTGGAACTATTGAGTGAAAGCTCAGTTCTTAATGTACAATTTAAAAAAAGTTAGTATTATGTATTTAACTTCTGAAAAGAAACAGGAATTATTTAAAAATCATGGAATTGCCAAATCTGAAAAAGATACCGGCTCTCCAGAATCTCAAATTGCACTTTTTACATTCCGTATTAATCATTTGACCGAGCACTTGAAACAGAATAAAAAAGATTATTCAACAGAACGTGCTCTTATTATGTTAGTAGGAAAACGCCGGAGATTGCTTGATTATTTAACAAAAAAAGACATCAATCGCTATCGTGCTATTATTAAAGAATTAGGAATTAGGAAATAATCCTTCTTTCTTTCGATATAAAAGGCGTTTCAATATATTGTTGAAATGCCTTTTTATTTTTCACAGAATAATTTTTCACAGAAGTATTACAAATTAAAATTATGCAAAAACCATCTATTCCAAAAGGGACTCGAGATTTTACGCCCAACGAAATGTCCAATAGAAATTACATCTTTGACACAATAAAAGATGTGTTTCGACTTTATGGATTTCAACAAATAGAGACTCCGGCAATGGAAAATTTATCAACTTTAATGGGAAAATATGGCGAAGAAGGCGACAAATTGCTTTTCAAGATATTAAATTCCGGTAATTTTTTATCCAATGTGTCAGAAGAAATTTTATTGGAAAAAGATGCTTTGAAATTAACAAATTTGATTTCTGCAAAAGGTTTGCGTTACGATTTAACAGTTCCTTTTGCAAGATTTGTGGTGCAAAACAGAGATAAAATTACATTTCCGTTCAAACGCTACCAAATTCAACCCGTTTGGCGTGCGGATCGTCCTCAAAAAGGGAGATACCGTGAATTTTATCAGTGCGATGTAGATGTAGTAGGAAGCGATTCGCTTATCAATGAATTGGAACTGATTCAAATTGTGGATGAAGTTTACAGACGATTGAAATTGAATGTTGTTATTAAAATCAACAACAGAAAAATGCTTTCGGGTATTGCAGAAATTATTGGCGAAAAAGAAAAGATCATAGATGTTACCGTTGCAATTGACAAATTAGATAAAATTGGAATTGAAAATGTCAATAAAGAGATGGAAGAAAAAGGAATTTCGACTGTTGCTATTGAAAAACTTCAACCGATTTTAAAAATTTCCGGAAATAATCAAGAAAAAATCAATCAATTAAAAACGATTCTTTCTTCGTCCGAAATGGGGATGAAAGGCGTTGAAGAATTGGAGATTTTGTTTGCAATGTGTGAAAATATGGAGATTAAGACTGCCATTGAACTTGATTTGACGTTGGCACGAGGATTAAATTATTACACAGGTGCAATTTTTGAGGTAAAATCTTTAGATGTAGAAATCGGAAGCATAACCGGCGGAGGCAGATACGACAATTTGACAGGAGTCTTTGGAATGCCAAATGTATCAGGAGTAGGAATTTCATTTGGTGCCGATAGAATTTATGATGTATTAAATCAGCTCAATCTTTATCCTGAAATTCCATCGGAACAAACTCATCTTTTATTTGTATCTTTTGGAGAAAAAGAATTGACTTATAGTTTGTCTTGGGCTCAATTAGTGAGAAATGAAGGGTTTAACGTGGAAGTTTATCCTGAATTATCAAAAATGAAAAAACAAATGGGATATGCAGATACAAAGAAAATTCCTTTTGTGGCAATTGTGGGCGAAAATGAGATGAAAGAGGAAAAAATAATGCTAAAAGATATGAAATCGGGAAGTCAGAAATTGGTAAGCAAAAATGAGTTGGTCGCTTTTTTCAGAAACGAAATAAAGGTAAAATAAAAGTCGATTTTTTTATGCGGAGAGAGCGGGATTCGAACCCGCGATACCCTTTAGGAGTATACACGCTTTCCAGGCGTGCCTCTTCAACCACTCGAGCACCTCTCCTTTTGCATTTCGGAGGGCAAAGATACAAAAAACAATGCAAATAACGACTAATTCTTATTAAGTTTAAAATTTATAGCGAAGTAAAATTCTAAAATCGGTTTTTCGATTTCCCTCAATCAATTCGTTTCCACTGCTAATCACACTCCGATTGTCAGCATAAACAGTTTGAGATAATTTCATCCAAAGCGTAAAATTAGACAAAATATCGTATTTTAAATTGACATAATAACGTGTTCCTAAACCATAATTCATAGGAATTGAAAAAGCATAAAGCACATCTTTTTCATACGTATAAATACGATTTTCAAAGTTTTGTGCATCAAAAACATGAAAACGAAAATCCAAAGTGAGCGGAATTTTTGTTAGTCGATAAGAAACATCTTGAAAAGCAGAATAACCAAAAGTACTTGAATTTATTCCATCGTTAAATCCATTCATATCAAACTGATTTTTGAAACTAAACTGTCCAAAACTATAACTTAGCCAATATCGCGCATTCCAATGAGGTTGATTTGTAACAAAAGACATTACAGTTGTCGTATCGGAAAAATTGTGTTGTTTTTCTTCGTATTTGTACCGCCAATACATTGAAACATTTCTTTTGGGAGAAAATGTGGCTTGCGCCAAATAATCTTTTCCAAACGAAGGTTTATCAACTCCAAAACGCATCCAATCAAAACGATAACTGTCAATATAAGCGGCAAATTTCCAATATTTTATCGGTCGAATTTCGGTTCCCAAATAAACTCCGCGTTCATTGTTCACTCTGGAAGATTCTGAAAATGTATTTCCAAAAATAGGATCAAACTCTTTTGAGAAATACCTAAAAAGTGCAACTAATCCCACTTTTGATGTGGGATTAAAATCAAATCCATTGATTGTTCCAATTCCATTTTTCTTATTTGTCGCACCGGTTTCACCAAAAATACTGATTTTATTTATCCGAAATCGGTAATTCAAACTCATAGCTGTTTGCTCTTTTCCTTGAAAATAGAATTGATTGTAG
>JBDHYS010000050.1:0-7953 GCA_039811505.1 Paludibacteraceae bacterium
CTCATCTTGCAAATATAATAAATGTGATTTAAATCACAAAATAATGTGTTTAGTCCCACAATGAGTTTTGAGGTACGAAAATAGAATTATAGCTACTTTTACAGAAAAATTTCTTTAATACTCTATTATTTAAATCTATCGATATGGAAACAACAAACGAAATCACTCTAACACAACTTCAAGAAAAGATAAAAGAACTTCAAGAAAAGATTGAACTATTGGAAAATGGGCGTCAAGATCAACTTTCAATTGCAATCATCTCCGGCGATATGGATAAAATTCTTGCGGCAATGATTATTTCTTTAGCAGCTGCTGCAATGGACACACAAGTAAAGTTATTCTTCTCGTTTTGGGCTTTAGCTGCACTCCGTGATCCGAAGAAAAGCCCAATAGGGAAAGATTTTATGTCGAAAATGTTTGGTATGATGCTTCCAAACAGCAAAAACAAATTGGGTTTATCAAAAATGAATATGTGCGGTATGGGACCAAAAATCATCAAAGGATTGATGAAAAAGAAAAACGTACTATCTCTTGACCAAATGTTTGAGCAAGCAGCCGAATTGGGCATTGAGATTATAGTTTGCGAAATGTCAATGGATTTAATGGGATTCAAAAAAGAAGAAATTATTGATTATCCACATTTAATGTATGCAGGAGCCACTACATTTGTAGCAGATGCGGGCGAAAGTGCCATACAGTTATTTATTTAATCAAATTAGAAATAAGAAATTAAAACAAAATCTATTATTTAACAAATAGGAATAAAACAATTAAAATTATGACAGAACAAGAATTAAAAGCTATTACAGTCGCAAAATCAGTAGATGCACGCGGAACAGCATGTCCCGGACCACTTTTAGAAGCTAAAAAAGCGATTGGAACAATCGGTTCCGGCGATGTAATGGAGATTTTATCCGCAGACGAAGGAACAAAAGTTGATATTCCAAAATGGTGCAAAAAACAAGGTCATGAATACCTTGGCGAAGCAGAAGAAAACGGATACTTCAAAGTTTACATGCGTAAAAAGTAGGTTAAATTCTATTTTATCTTTGCTTTAATAAATATAAAGTTGAGATAAATCAAAAAAATATCAAGGTGTCTCTTTTTATAAAGAACATCTTGATATTGAAAACTAATACCTGCTTAAAAACAGGCTGTTTTAATTTAATTAAAAACACTATTTTATCAATTCTGAAAACGGCATTTATGGCTACAATTCAAACAAAAACAGCTAAGATATTGGTCTTCTCGACCGACAAAATATCAGATCCGGCAATTGATATGGCTGGATTGCTTAAATTACACTATCCACCCACCGTTTATACAATCGTAGTGCCCTGCTCAAGTGGCATCAAACCAAAATGGATTTTGCACGCTTATGAAAAAGGTTTTGACGGTGTATTTATTGCTGCCGATGGAACGGACTGTATCTATGGAGAAACTTGCACGGAAAAAACGGGACATCTTGTCTCTATTACCCATGAAATGATGAAATCAAAAGAAATTGATCCGGCTCGTTTGCGTATGGCTGCCATTTGCTCTGTCTGCAGCGAGTCATTCGTAAAGCAAGTGAAAAGTTTTAATGAATATTTATTAAGAACATTACATACTGAATCGTGAATACAAAATTAACATACGATGCCTTAGTGGTCGGAGCCGGAATTGCCGGCGGAGAAGCCGCCCTTAATTTAGCTAACACCGGCTACAAAGTGCTGTTAGTGGATAAAGATGACACTATCGGAGGCAAAATGATATTACTTAGCAAAGTATTTCCAACGTTGGATTGTGCCGCTTGCATTACCACACCAAAAGTTTCGGAAATTGCACGCCATCCAAACATTGATGTTTATACGGGCAGCACGGTAAGCAACATTAAAAAAGTGAATGAAAATGAGTTTTCAGCAAAACTTCATAAAAAAGCACGTTATGTACACGTTGATGATTGTACAGCTTGCCAAAAATGTGAAGAAGCCTGTCCGGTAAGCGTAACAGATCAATATCAATTTCAATTAATCGGACGGAAAGCAGCTTACATTCCTTTTAATATTTGCGATCCAAAAGCAGCCGTAATTGACATTGACAATTGCACACTTTGTGGTGCTTGTGAGCGTGTTTGTCCAACAAATTGCATCGATTTCACTATGAAAGACGAGGAGTTTGACGTAAGCATTAAAACGGTCGTTTTAGCTACAGGATTTAATCTTTTCGATCCGCTAAAAATCCCTCGATACGGTTACGGTCAATATAAAAATGTACTTACATCGATGCAAATGGAGCGTCAAATAGCACCAACTCGTCCATTTCACACAATCTTAAGACCAAGTGACGGAAAAGTACCTGATAAAATTGCATACGTACTTTGTACAGGTTCGCGCGATGCGTCAGTTGGTAATCCTATTTGCTCTCAAATTTGCTGTATGTACTCTATCAAACAAGCGCAATTGTTGATGGGAGCACTTCCTATGGCAGATATTACAATCTATTATCTCAATATTCGCTCCTTTGGAAAAGGTTTTGAAGAGTTTTACGAACAAGCAAAAGGGATGGGAATAAATTTTGTAAAAGGAAAAATAGGACGCATAAAAGAGAACGAAAACGGTGATTTACGATTGCGATACGAAGACATTAACGAAGGAAGACTTAAAGAAGAAGAGCACAATTTAGTTGTCCTTTCAGTTGGTGCATTGCCCAATGAAGAAGCGGGTGGATTATTTGAAGAAGAAGAATTGCAATTGGATCGTTTCAAATTTGTGAAGCAGGTAGATATGATGGCATCTCCGGCAAAGACGAGCATCAACGGTGTTTTCGTAGCCGGCACAGCAGCCGCACCAATGGACATTCCCGATGCAATACTTTCAGCAGGATCGGCATCATCGGAAGCGATTGATTATTTGGTCAGAATGAATAATAAAGAGAACGAAGAACCTCGTAAAAAAGTAATTTTAGATAGAACTTGTTGAGCAGTTTTTCAATAACGTTTCTAAAATAAAACACATTCAACTTATGGAAAAGAAAAGAATTGGAATATATGTTTGTCATTGTGGCGGGAATATATCGGATTATGTCGATGTGGAAAAAGTGAGAGCAGCAGTTGAAGATGAGGATAGCATTGTACTCTCCAAACGGACAATGTTTGCTTGCTCAGATTCCAACCAAAAAGACATGATAGAAGATATCAAAGCACACAATTTAGATGGTGTGATTGTAGCTTCTTGTTCGCCAAAATTGCATTTGGCAACTTTCCGGGAAGTAACAGAACGAGGTGATTTGAACAAATATACTTACGTTCATGCCAATATTCGTGAACAAGCTTCTTGGGCACATTCAAATGATAAAATAGGAGCAACCGAAAAAGCCATACACTTGGTAAAAGGTGCCATTGCAAAAGCTCGTTATACAAAACCATTGGATCCAACACAAGTAAAAGCCGAAAAAAGTGTAGCTGTGATTGGCGGTGGAATCGCCGGATTGAAAGCAGCACTTTCACTTTCGGAAAAGGAAATGCACGTTTTTCTTATTGAAAGAGAAGCAACGGTTGGAGGTTGGGTTTCTAAATGGAAAGACCTCTTTATGAGTGACGAAACGGGCGATTCGATTATCAAGCGTTTGCACGAAGATTTGAAAAAACGGGATAACGTTACGATTTGGACAAGCTCCGAAGTGATTGGAAATTCCGGTAGCATCGGAAATATTGTGTTAAAAATCCGGCAACGCGAGGAAGAATTTGACATCAACGTAGGTTCTGTTTTAGTAGCAACCGGCTTTGACAACTATTCACCCGAAGAGGGCGAATTTGGCTTCCACAATGTTCCCAATGTGATTACGTTGCCTGAATTTAAGCAACTTATCGACCACGAAAAAGGGAAATTGACCTATAATGGGAAACAGATAAAAAAAATTTCGTATGTGTATTGCGTAGGAAGTCGTCAGCCGGAGGGTGGAAACACGTATTGTTCCCGTTTTTGCTGCACAGCAACTATTCATGCTGCAAATGAAGTGAGAAACAAATTCAAAGACATTCAAAATTTCCATTTTACGCGTGGTGTTCGTTCGTATGGAAAGCAAGAATTGCTTTATGCAGAATCGTTGCAAGGTGGCGATATTTATATGCAATCTTATGAAGACGATTTACCAACTGTTTTTGCTCGTAACAATAAACCTGTAGTTCGTATCAATGATATTCTTACAGGTGGACGTGAATTGGAGGTAGAATCTGATTTAGTAGTTTTAGTAACCGGAATGGTACCCCGAAAAGATGAAAATATCGGAAGAATATTTAAATTGCCACGCGGCAGAGATAAATTTTTCAATGAAGTGCACATGAAACTTCGTCCTGTCGAAACGGTGATTGATGGTGTTACCATTGCCGGAACTTGTCAAGGTCCAAAAACCATTATCGAAACTGTAAATTCTGCCCTATCGGCTTCTGCAAAAGCATATACAAACTTAAGCAAAGGAGTTTTGGAAACAGATCCGCAAGTGGCAGAAATTGACCCGATTGCTTGTACAGGTTGTGAAGCGTGTATTCCGCTTTGTCCGTTTGATGCCATTTCGATGCAGAAAAGCGGTGATAAATCGGTTGCATTTATTAACAGGACACTTTGCAAAGGGTGTGGAATGTGTATGCCGGTTTGCGAACCTGATGCCATTGATTTGATTGCATATTCCAATAAGCAAATTATGGGAATGATAGATGCTTTAGCATAAACACATTGTTTTATAAAAAATAAAATAAGATAATACCCTATAAATATGGAAGGAGTAGAAAAAGGGAAAACAGCGAAATGGCTTCGCGACCAACAAGGAATTTCGGAAAAAGCCAAAGAACAGTTAAAGGAATTTACAACCAAAAAAAGAAGTGTGCTTACTGCATTGAAAGATGGACCTTTGACAATAGAACAAGTGGCTGAAAAAGCCGAAATGGTACTTTCGGAAACTGTGTTTTATATGATGACGCTTCAAAAATACGGCGATGTGATAGTTGATGAGATTGACGATATGGATGAATATTTTACTTATAAATTGAAAAAATAATGGCAACAGTAAATCCCAAATTTGGAAAAGAATTGAAAAAATATGGCGGTTTTGATTTCAACGCGTGCTACAACTGCGGAAATTGCACAGCAGTTTGTTCACTTTCAACAGAAGACTCATCTTTCCCACGTGAATTGGTTCGATTGAGTGTTGTTGGATTGGATAGTGAAATAAAAACATCGTTAAAACCGTGGGAATGTTATTACTGTGGCGATTGCTCTACGCATTGTCCACAAGAAGCCGATCCGGGCGAATTGATGATGACACTGCGCCGATGGCTAACTGCAAAATATGATTGGACAGGTCTTTCGGGCTTGTTTTACAAATACGTTGGAGCATTTATTGTTGGTTTATTGTTGGTTTTTGGTGGAGTTTTGTTTTTTGCACATTATGTAGTAGAATGGGACTTGGAAAAAATGTTGCATTTCGGACATTATTTTGAAATGATTGCAATTGGGACTATTTCGGTTGTGATTTTTCTGCCCAATTTGTTGCGAATGTGGTATTTTTCCATTGTCAAAACCGACACAAAGGTAACGTTCAAAACTTATTTTACCACACTAAAAGAACTTTTTGTGCACATGTTCACACAAAAACGGGCAAAAGATTGTGATGACAATCATTTTCGTTGGTTAGAGCATTTAATTCTAGTGTTTGCTTATTTAGCATTGCTTTTTACGACCGTTTTTCTCAATTGGTTTGGAACAAGTAGTTTGTTTGTCATTATTTTAGGTTACATAGAAAGTGTGTTGATTTTTATCATCACGGTAGATTTTGTAAAAGACAGAATGCAAAAAAGGAAAGAATTGGCTAAAAAATCGCAACCATCTGATTGGTTTTTTGTGATTTGGTTGCTTTTGATGGGATTATCTGCATTTTTAGTACGCCTTTTTATCGACATTAACCTGCTCGAAACAAACAAATGGATGTATATTTTTCATTTGACGGTGTTGGCACAATGGGCATTGTTGATTGTTCCTTTTGGAAAATGGACACATTTCTTATACCGTTCGTTTGCGATGTATTTTGCCAAACTCAAAGAACAAGTGAAGTAATTTTTTAATATCGTTTGCAGAAACGGAGCGAAATTGAATGTTCTGTTCCGTTTTTTTATTTTAAATAAAAAGAAAGAGAATTTTAATCCATATTATTACATTTGACTATCAGAAGATTAGATTTGTTTTCGCTATTTATTTTTATTTCCTTTTGGTAAAATGTAAAAATGTAGTACCTTTGCAGTGGGTAAGTCCCATACGACTAGCTCCCTTCAAATCCCCCAGGGCTTGACCGCAGCAAGGGTAGTTGGTTGTAGCGGTGCGATATGGTAAGCTTGCCCACTTTGCCTCTTTAGCTCAGTTGGCCAGAGCACGTGATTTGTAATCTCGGGGTCGTTGGTTCGAATCCGACAAGAGGCTCACGAAAGAAAGAGTAGTTGTAGCGTTACGATTACTCTTTTTGCATTTAAAAAAACTTTGTATTACTTTTGATTTATAAATTAAACTAAAGAAATAAGATTATGGATTTATCAGATTTATTAAATAACCCTGTCGGTCAAATACTAACAAGTAGTGCTAAATCAAAATTGGGTTTAGACGACAAGCAATTATCCGGAGCAATTGGTGCTGCTGTTCCTGCCATTTTAAGCGGTTTGTCAGCCAATGCAAAATCGGAAGAAGGTGCAAAAAGTTTAAATAAAGCGTTGGAAAGCAAACACGATGGAAGTTTGTTGAATAACATAGCCGATGCAATGGGCAATTTATCCTCTTTGCAACAAGATGGGAATGGAATTTTGGACCATATTTTTGGAAACAACAAAGACTCTGTTCAAAAAGCTGCTGCAAAACAAGCCGGAATCGGTGCCGATAAAATGGGAGCTTTGTTTAGTATGTTAGCACCTATAGTGATGGCGTATTTAGGAAAGGAGAAACAAACCAAAGGAGCTAAATCAGGTGGTTTAGGCGATATTCTTGGCGGAATGTTATCTGCAAGCACCGGAGGAAAAAACAGCCAGATGGGTGGAATTGTAGATTTAGTTGGTGGACTTTTGGGCGGTGGAAACACAAAAAGTAAAAAAGGTGGATTGGGCGGTTTATTGGATTTGCTGAAATAAAATTAAATGTTTAGTGTTTAACGTTTAACGAAGTAACTCTGAATATTAAACACTTTTATCTTTTAACTCAAATAGTGGGATTACAAATCTGTGACAGCGGGAATCTAAATTTTTTTAATGATTTTACATCGGTTGCCAACTGCTAAATGGTAATCAGGAATATCTTTTGTTACAACCGAACCTGCTCCAATTACGCACCACTTGCCAATTATAACTCCGGGTGTAATAACCGTTCCTGCACCAATCCATGTACCTTCACCTATCGTAACGCTACCACACAAAGTTGCTTGCGGTGATATATGAACATAATCATCTATAACACAATCATGATCTACACTTGCACCCGTATTGATTATCACATGTTTCCCAATTTTAGCTGATGATTGAATGATTGCCCCTTGCATTACAACCGAACCAACATCAATTGTTGAATTTTCAGAAATAACGGCAGAAGAATGAATTGCGATTTCAAAAACCTCTCCTACTAACTTTTCACTCACTTTTTTCCGTATTTTATTATCTCCAATGCTGATAATAAATGATTCATTTTCCGGTGTAGAATGCAAAACTTGATATCCAAGCAATTCGATAACTGATTCGTTGTCATCCACTAAACCTTTTATATCTCTACCTTCAGATTTCACCAAATCAATAATTACTTTGGCGTGTCCACTTGCCCCATATAAATACATACAATAATCAAATTTATCTTTTAATTATTTCCTCTAAAAAACTCCATTGTCGCTTCACCCGCTTGCGAGATACCTTCACGAACAAATACTTTTTTTATTGTCAAAAGTACTATTTTC
>JBDHYS010000051.1:0-7950 GCA_039811505.1 Paludibacteraceae bacterium
CTATCTACATCAATGTATGGATATTTTGAATACAATATTTTTACACCTTTATCAATATTTGCAGGACTTCCATCGCTATCTGAACCAAAATTTGAATACTATAAAAGTCCCATTACAGGTTCGTGAGCAAAGAATTTCACCGATTCATACGTTAATTTTGCAACATCGCAAATGGTTTCTATGGACGGATGACGATTAAAAAGTGTGTCTGCCAAGAAGTAAGTTCCTTTCTTTGTGTTCATTATGTGCATCGCTCCGATTGTATTCAAATTATCTCTCACTCCGATGACAGTTTTTGCCGCTTTTACGGCATCTTCGTATTTTGTAAGTACTCCAGTAATTAAAGCATCTGCATCGCCCATTTCAACCATCATCATTCCAAAATAATTTCTTTCATACATCCATTCAAAGGCACTTTCAAATGTAACCCCTTCCCTCGCCCGCTTTTCTGCAAGGTGTTTTGCATATTTTATTCTTCTGTTTTCTTCTCTGTCGTGTCGGAGATTTACAATTTCAATTCCGGTTAAATCTATACCGTTTTCACGTGCAATATTTGCCAATTTTTCTTCATTTCCTAACAAAATAGGATGACAAATTTTTTCTGAAAAAGCCGTTTCGGCAGCTTTTAACATATTAATGTGATTTGCCTCTGAAAATACCACTCTTTTTGGATTTTGACGTGCTGTTTCGTAGAATCTACGCAACATTTTATTATCCAATCCCATCAATTTATTGAGCTGATTTGCATATTCTTCCCAATCGGTAATTATTTTTTGTGCTACACCCGATTCTATCGCTGCTTTTGCTACTGCGGGTGCTACAATCGTTAGAAGTCTGGGATCAAGTGGTTTGGGAATAATATAATCTTTTCCAAAAGTTATTTTCTTCACCGAATAAGCTGAGTTGACAACATCTGGAACTGTTTTTTTAGCCAATTCTGCAATTGCTTTTACAGCAGCAATTTTCATCTCTTCATTGATTTGTGTGGCTCTGACATCCAATGCACCACGAAAAATATACGGAAATCCGAGTACATTGTTAATCTGATTTGGATGATCGGAACGACCAGTTGCAAAAATAATATCTTCTCTTGCAGATATCGCATTTTGATACGAAATTTCAGGATTTGGATTTGCCAATGCAAACACAATTGGTTTCGCATTCATACTTTGCACCATTTCAATGGATAAAACATCTGCCACAGAAAGCCCTAAAAACACATCTGAACCATTTACCGCTTCTGCAAGTGTATGAATAGGAAGTGAAGTTGCAAACGGCTTTTTTCGGTCATTCAAATCGGTACGCTTCGTGTTGATAACGCCTTTTGAATCGACCATAATGATATTTTCCAATTTTGCTCCCAAAGCAATGTAGAGTTTAGCACAAGAATTGGCTGCAGCTCCAGCTCCATTTATTACGATTTTAATATTTTCAATCTTTTTATCAACAAGTTCCAACGAATTAAGCAATCCTGCAGCAGAAATAATTGCCGTCCCGTGTTGATCATCGTGCATTATTGGAATATTTAAAACTTCTTTTAATTTATCTTCGATTATAAAACATTCGGGAGCTTTAATGTCTTCTAAATTGATACCGCCAAATGTGGGTGAAATGGCTTTTATGATTTCAATAAATTTTTCGGGATCTTTTTCATTTACTTCAATATCAAACACATCAATGCCTGCAAATATCTTAAAGAGCAATCCTTTCCCTTCCATAACAGGTTTTCCGGCTTGTGCTCCAATATCTCCCAATCCTAAAACAGCTGTTCCGTTTGAAATTACAGCCACTAAATTTCCTTTTGCAGTGTAATCATACGCTTTTGAACTGTCTTTTTCAATCTCAAGACACGGTTCAGCAACGCCGGGCGAATAAGCCAACGACAAATCGCGTTGTGAACTGTATGGTTTTGTGGGAATTACTTCTATTTTTCCGGGTTTTCCTTGTGAATGATACTCCAAAGCATCTTCTTTTGTGAGTTTTGACATATTTATAATTAATTATTTAAAATACATTATTGCTTTTAATTCACTGCAAAAATACACAAAAAAGTTAAAATTAGAAAGTAAATGATACTGTTTTTTACCTATTAACTTAATAAAATTTTAATATGAAAACAAGACTTGTAATTGTAATAAAACACCATAAAAAAAGAGCTAATAATAGTGGTTTTATTCCTACTTTCGCAATAGAAGTTCGAGACAATCCAGCTCCAATGAAAAAAAGTGTTAATATAAGCAATCGTTGAGAAAGATATACGATATATGAAGTGAATATTTTTGGTAATTGGAAATAACTATTTATTAGCATTGCTACAATAAAAAGCAAAATAAACCATGGTATTTGGAGTTTTTCATCTTTATTTTTGAAAATCATAGCCGTAGCTAATGAGAGAGGGATAATCCATAAAGCACGAGTAAGTTTTACGGTAGTAGCAACCTGAAGTGCTTCTTTTCCGTAGGTTGTTGCGGCTCCCACAACAGAGCTTGTGTCATGAATTGCAATGGCAGCCCAAACACCAAATTGATGTTGGGTTAAGTCCAACAATTTGCCAAAAAGTGGAAAAATAAAAAGTCCGACAGCATTTAAAATAAAAATTGTTGCTAATGAGATTGAAATCTGATTTTGATCTGCTTTAGTCAGAGGACCTACGGCAGCAATAGCACTTCCACCACAAATAGCAGTACCGCTGGATATTAAGTATGAAGTTATTTTATCTATTTTAAAATATTTTCCAATAAAAACACCTATAAACATAACAGAAACAACTGATATTATAGTGAAGACAATCCCATTTCCTCCGGTTTTCAAAGATTCGTGCACATTCATTCCAAATCCAAGTCCAACAATAGAAACTTGAAGAAGACAACGTGATATTAGTTTATTGAAGTTAGGAAATGGATTTTTATTCGTTAGAGCAAATAACAATCCTAAAAACAGAGCAATTGGAGCAGTAACAAGAGGGAGGAGGCTGATTGTGATGAAAATAAAATATAAATACAGACTTTTCTTTTTAGGATTATGATGAGCAATTTTCATTAATGAAGAATTTTAAAAACCAGCTCTTTCAACAAGTCAACAGATTCAGTTCCGTTGTCGTTAATTCCTTTTGAACGTGCATCTGTTTCACGTATAAAACTGATTATATTCATAGTTTTCCAAGCATTGAAAGTTTTGGATGCTTGAACGAAATCTTTTACAAAAAAAGGATTTATTTGCAAAGCCGAAGCAACTGCCGTAGATGATTTGTCTGGTAAATAATGATAAATCATTAAGTTAGAGAAAAAATTAAATAATTGACTAAGTACCATTTGTATTGGATTAGTTTTTTTATTTTCTCCAAAATAACGTATTATTTGATTAGCCTTGACCACATTTTTCCACATCAATGCGTCTTGTAGTTCAAAAACATTGAAATCTTTGCTTATTCCGATGTTTTTTTCAATTAACTCCGGTGATATTTCTTTGCCTGTTGTTTTGCTTACAAGGATCAATTTATCAAGCTCGTTGGCTATTTTTAATAAATTTGTTCCTAAAAATTCGGTCAGCATCACAACAGCTTTTTCACTGATCCGCATTTTTTTTTGACTTAAATAATTCTGAATCCAATCTCCTATTTGATTATCATACAGCTTTTTAGATTCAAAAACAACCGCCAAATTATTCATTTCTTGCACCCATTTTTTACGTCCATCTGGTTTTCCGTATTTATAACAAACACATAAAATGGTGGAATTTAGAGGATTTTTCAAATAAAAAATAAAATCATCCCAATTAGAAATTTGTTGTGCCTCTTTTACAATTACCACTTGATAATTTGCACCCATTGGATACCTTTTAGAAGTGTTGATAATTGTTTTTATCGAGGTGTCGTTTCCGTATAAAACGGTTAAATTAAAATCTTTCTCAAACTCTTCTAAGACATTATTTTGAATGTAATCAGAAACTTTATCGATATAAAATGGCTCATCACCCATCAAAAAATAGATAGGCTTATATGTCTTTTGACGCAAATCAGTCATGATTTTTTCAAAAACAACTCCGCTTTGTTTTGCCATTGTGATTTTAAAATAAGCGGTTGAATGTAAAAAATTACATCCAACCTTTAGATTCTAATTTTGAAAAAATGATTCTATTCAAAACGTAAATGTTTGATAGTACGACTTTTAGTCAATAAAGAAGTTAATGATTTTACACCAATTTGTAGATGTTCTTCTACAAAATTTGCAGTTACCTTTTTATCACTTTCTTCTGTTTTAATTCCATCTTCTTGCATTGGCATATCGGAAACCAAAAGCAACGCTCCCGTTGGAATTCCATTGTAAAAACCGGCTGAGAATAATGTGGCAGTTTCCATATCAATAGCCATTGCACGCGTTACACGCAAATATTCTTTGAATTTTTCATCGTGCTCCCAAACTCTCCTATTGGTAGTATAAACGGTTCCTGTCCAATAATCCTTACCAAAATCTCGAACATTGGAAGAAACAGAACGTTGAAGACTAAATGCTGGTAGAGCAGGAATTTCTGGCGGAAAATAGTCATTTGACGTACCTTCACCGCGAATACCAGCACTTGGTAAAATATAATCACCCACTTTATTTTTACTTCTTAATCCGCCACATTTCCCAAGAAAAAGGACAGCTTTTGGCTTAATTGCAGATAAAATATCCATTATAATAGCTGCATTGGGACTTCCCATTCCAAAATTTATAATCGTAATGCCGTTAGCAGACGCATTAATCATATTGCCATCACGACCTAAAACAGGCACATCAAACCATTTGGCAAACATTTCCACATAATTTGTGAAATTAGTCAGTAAAATGTAATCTGTAAATTGATCCAAAGGACGTTTTGTGTAACGCGGAAGCCAATCTTTTACAATATCTTCTTTTGTTTTCATACTTAATAGGTAATTTATTTTTTTAATAGTTGATAGATTAGGGTATTTTTTTTGTATTTTCGTGTTTATTTTCACAAAATTACAAAAATGTTTCAACTTAACCTACCATCCTATCAATTTAGGATAAAAAAAAAGGAGGATTATTACACAATCTTTGATGCTGTGCGGAGAAAATACGTGATTTTAACGCCCGAAGAATGGGTTCGACAACATTTTATCCTCTATTTAATCAATCAATTGAATTACCCGATAGAATTGATCGCTGTGGAAAAACAATTGGAAGTGAATGGATTAAAAAAAAGATGCGATGCGATTGTGTATGATAAATCACTACAACCTATCCTAATCGTTGAATTGAAAGCTCCAACCGTTCCCATCACACAAGATGTTTTTGATCAAGTTGCTGTTTATAATTCAAAATTAAAGGTTAATTATTTTTTAATTAGCAATGGTATGGAACATTTTTGCTGCAAATTGAGCAACAACGCAAAAGGATATGAATTCTTAGATGAAATAATTGAATATCAATCACTTTTTAAAAGTGATGAACACAAACATAAATAAGGAAAGTTTTGAAACGTATTGAATATACAATAGTTTTACACTAAAAAAATCATTTTCTTAACTACTTTGTAGAATAAGTCATTATATTTTAGGATACTTTTAAGCAAAAAACCTAATTTTTGAGGATTGCACGCATCTATTCTTGTACATAATTTTGCGGTTTGAAAAAAACTGATAAAGAATAGATCGCATGAAAAGAAAAGAAAACTTATTAATCTTAATTATTTTACTTATTTCACCATTTTTATTTCACATTTTTGCCACTAATTACAGTATCAAAGGAAAAATCTTAAATGAATTTGAAGATCCGATTATAGGTGCAAAAGTGGTTTGTTGTAACGAAAATATAGGCACAACAACAAATTATAACGGAGAGTTTTTTATTGAAAATATTTCTGAAAAAGAAGCAGATTTAATTGTAAGTTCAATTGGTTATAAACAATTTGAAACACAAATAGCAGTCGATAACAATAAGACTACACATCTCGAAATCAAACTATTGACTGATGACAAAATGCTATCAACCGTTGAAGTTTTTGGAGTAAGGAAAAAACAAGCCGACAAATTGGATATGCTTACCCGAATTCCACTTCGAGCATCAGAACAAGTTCAAAGTATTTCCATTATTTCTCATAAAATGATTACTGATCAAGGTGTTCAAACAATGGAAGAAGCGGTAAGAAATGCTCCCGGGTTGCGTAGTTTTGGAACTTTTGGAGGTACATCAGAAAGTTTAACTTCGCGTGGTTTTCGTGGTATTCCGACATTGAAAAATGGAGTTCGAGTGAACAGTGATTTTCGAGGTGCAGGGTTTATTACAGATATGCAAGGCGTAGAAACGATTCAAATTTTACGTGGTTCAGCAGCAATTTCGCAAGGTTTGGGTGGAGATTTGGGTTCGGCAGCAGGTGCGATAAACATTGCAACAAAAACGCCGCAATTTTCGAATAGAGGAAATGTGGGATTGCGATTGGGAAGTTGGATGGTTGCTCGTTCCACTTTTGATGTACAAACTGCTTATGGCAAAGAAAATAACATTGGATTTCGATTAAATGGAGCTTTAGAACGTGGAGATAATTACCGTGTTCACGTTGGGAAAGATCGTTTTTATATAAATCCTTCGTTTGCTTGGAAACCGGATGAAAAGTCAGAAATTATTTTAGAAATGGATTATATGCACGATAGTCGAACTCCGGATCAAGGCACTGTAAATCTTGCTGTCGATAGCATAAACGCAATTTACAGAATGCCACATACCAACTTTATGGGATTTGATAGCGATCGAAACATCACTGATGCCACCTCTTTTACGGGACGATATAATCGGAATTTAGGAAATAATTATTGGTTCAAAGCGGTTTATTCTTCATCAAATTTGAATACGCAAAAATTTGCTGCACTTGCCACTGCCCTAAAATCATCTACTGCAAATGGAGATTATAATCTTCGATCACGTAAATATAGTGGAAGTGAACGTGAAGATAATAATAAAATGTTTCAATTTGATTTTGTTGGAAAAGACATTAAAACAGGAAAAATAAAACACACTTTTCAAATGGGAGTAGATTTTAGAGTTTCTTTCGTCAGCTCGTCTTCCACTAATTCGATTACAGTTGATACAATTGATGTATTGCAACCGATCAACAATAGATTGCCGGATAATATTTCACTAAAATTTGCCAATCCTACTATTACCCGTTCTTTTGGTTATGGTATTTCAGCACAAGATGTAATGACTTTTAACAAATACTTAAAAGCATCATTAGGAGCACGATATAGCATTGTGAATGGTGTTTCTGAAAACATTGCTTCCACAATTAGAGGTGGCGCTTTTGATCCGATGGCAGGCATAATTCTTTCTCCAATAGAAAATGTCAATTTCTTTGCATCGTTCGCAACGACTACCTCATTAAGAAATGCAGCTAATTTGCTTGAAGATGGAACTCCGGTTGGAGAAGCAAAAGAAAAACAATTTGAATTTGGAATGAAATCCGAATTATTTCAAGACAGATTACGAATCAACATCACTTATTTCGATTTACTTAATGACAATTTAACGTATGAAGTTCTAAATGACGCTCTTGTAGGAACGGGACGTTATATTAAAGTTGGAAAATTGACTCGGAAAGGATTGGAAACTGAAATAACAGGGCGATTATTGCCCACAATGGATGTTGTATTGGGTTATGCTTATCTTGATGCAAAATATATGAACAGTCCTGCTTATGTAAATGGT
Source organism: Paludibacteraceae bacterium (assembly GCA_039811505.1). Taxonomy (GTDB): domain Bacteria; phylum Bacteroidota; class Bacteroidia; order Bacteroidales; family Paludibacteraceae; genus UPXZ01. Next base: position 7,707 of record JBDHYS010000051.1, read on the forward strand.
TCTGCTCCGATGAATACTGCAAAACACACTGCAAATGGCTGGATTAATTATAGAATTTCAAAATCGATATTTAAAAATCTTTCATTAGGTATTGGGGCGTATTATGTGGGAAAACAACCATTAGCAGAATACACTCAAAGAGAAATCACAGGACATCAAATACAACCCAATACGCGACCTTTTTTATCTGATGCATATACCACAGTAAACTTACAAATGGGTTATACTATAAAAAAACTACAAA
>JBDHYS010000052.1:0-7944 GCA_039811505.1 Paludibacteraceae bacterium
CGATTAACCAATTTCTTATTTGTGCAATGGATTCTTCAGACAGTGGAACCAAACGCTGTTTATTCCCTTTTCCCTCCACCAACATATAACTTTCTTCAATAAAAATATTTGAAATTTTAAGATTAATCAGTTCCGAAACTCGAATTCCTGATCCGTAAAGCACCTCAATAATTGCCTTGTTTCTCTCGCCTTGCGGAAGCGAAAGATTAATTGCGGCTAAAATCAAATCAATTTCCTCTACTGAAAGCACTTCTGGCAAATGAAGTCCGATTTTAGGAGATTCTAACAGTTCACTCGGATTGGTTTTAATTTTATCTTTGTAAATTAAAAAATGATAAAAAGATTTTATTCCGGAAATTAAGCGTGCTTGCGTTCTTTCATTAATCCCGATTTCACCAATTTCAATTAAAAAATCTTTCAAATGCTCTGTTTTCACTTCAATGGGGTCAATTTTGGCATCGTGAAGATATGAAAATAGTTTTTGCAAGTCGCGTTCATAGCTTTCAATGGTGTTTTCTGAAAGCGAACGTTCCATTTTCAAATAAATCCTATATTCTTGTGTGAGCGAAAGATCCATTTTTTATCAAAAAAGTATAATTTTCAATCACAAAGGTAAAAAAAAAAGCTATCTTTGTTGTTGTCAAAATAAAATCTATAAAAAAATGAAAAAACGAAATTCATTATTCCTGCTTCTTTTTCTTTTTTCAGTTCATACTTTTGGTTTTGGACCAATGGGACATCAAATTGTGGCAGACATTGCTTATAAAAACGTGAATTGTAAAACAAAGAAAAAGATTGACCAACTTCTTGGAAAACGTGGAATTATCTACACATCTTCTTGGGCTGATGAGATAAAAAGTGATAATGAATATGCTTATAGCTACAATTGGCATTTTCAAAACTTGAAAGATAGTTTGCAGTTTGAAGACATTAAATATTTGATGAAAAATCCAAAAGCAGAAGGAAAACATCTTTTTTTTGCATTGGATAGCATCTCCAAAACACTAAAAAAAGGGCAAGAAAACAAAGAAGCATTAAAATTTATCGTCCATTTTGTGGGCGATTTGCATCAACCGTTGCACTTGGGCAGATTTTCTGATCTTGGAGGAAATAAAATTGAGATAAAGTGGTTTGGAAACCGCATCCGATTGCATCAACTTTGGGATTCACAAATGGTAGATGAAAGAAAATTTTCATATACAGAATACAGTCAATATCTTCAAGATAAATACAAAAAAGAGCGAAAATTTTTCAAAAAACAATCGCTTGAAAATTCCATTTGGGAGACTTACGAACTTCAACAAAAAATTTACAGTTACGATTATACCAACTTAAACGCCTATTTATACATTTATCAATTCAAAGACGATAAAGACAGGCAACTTTACAAAGCCGGTATTCAATTGGCAAAATTATTGGATAAAATTTTTAAATAAATCGAATTTTTAGATTATTTTCCACTCACAATCCGTTTTATTTCATTGAGTTTGTTGAGTGCTTCAATTGGGGTTAGATTATTGATGTTTAATCCCTTTATTTCGTCTCGTATTTGGCTCAAAACTGGATCGTCTAATTGATAAAAACTCAATTGATAACCTTCTCGTTGTGTGGCAATTTCTCCAACGGGCTTTGCAATACCGTTTTGACGATTATCACTTTCCAATTGTTTCAAGATTTTTTCGGCTCTTTTCACAATGCTTTGCGGCATTCCTGCCATTTTCGCCACGTGAATCCCAAAACTATGTGCACTTCCGCCACGCACCAATTTTCGTAAGAAAATAATCTTTTTATCAATTTCTTTTACCGAAACATTGAAGTTTTTAATTCGCTGAAACGATTTCTCCATCTCATTCAACTCGTGATAATGGGTTGCAAAAAGTGTTTTTGCTTTGTAATTGGGGTGTTCGTGAATATATTCTACAATTGCCCACGCAATCGAAATTCCATCGTACGTGCTTGTTCCTCTTCCCAACTCATCAAAAAGGACTAAACTTCTGTTAGAAAGGTTGTTCAAAATACTGGAAGCTTCATTCATTTCAACCATAAAAGTTGATTCACCTTGTGAAATATTATCACTTGCACCAACACGGGTAAAAATTTTATCCACAACACCAATTTTTGCATTTTCAGCTGGAACAAAACAACCGATTTGTGCTAAAAGCGTAATTAAAGCCGTTTGCCTTAAAAGTGCAGATTTACCAGACATATTCGGTCCCGTTATCATAATAACCTGCTGCGATTGATTGTCTAAAAACACATCGTTTGCAATGTAACTTTCTCCGATTGGTAACTGTTTTTCAATAACAGGATGTCGTCCTTGCTTAATATCAATCACATCGGAATCATTTATTTCGGGGCGAATGTAATTATTTTCTGTTGAAACTTTTGCAAAAGAGAGCAAACAATCCAAAGTGGCTATTAAATTTGAATTGAGCTGAATAGCAGTAACATATTCGATTAAAGAAAGTACCAATTCATTGAAAATACGAAACTCAATGGCAGCAATTTTCTCCTCAGCTCCCAATATTTTTTCTTCGTATTCTTTTAATTCTTGCGTAATATATCGTTCGGCACTTACCAATGTTTGTTTTCGAATCCACGTATCAGGAACTTTGTCTTTGTGTGTATTTCGCACTTCAATATAATAACCAAAAACATTGTTAAAACTAATTTTTAACGATGGAATACCCGTGATTTCACTTTCTCTTTGTTGAATTTCTACTAAATAATCTTTTCCGGAGCGTGAAAGTTTTCGCAAATCATCTAACTCTTGATTTACGCCGGCTCGAATAACATTTCCTTTGTTGATTACGTTTGGCGGATCATTCTCAATCTTTTTATCAATCTGATCGACAATAAGTTTGCAAGGATTTAATTGGTCTGCAATTTTTCTTAAAGTGTCATTATCTGCAACAGAACAAACTTGCTTAATCGGTTCAATGGATTGCAACGCCACTTTTAACTGAACCACTTCGCGTGGATTTATTCGACCAACAGCAACTTTTGAAATTATCCGTTCCAAATCGCCGATAAGCGTAATATTTTGAATAAGCGTTAGTTTTAATTCCGGATTTTTGAAGTAATATTCCACAACGCTGTGTCTTTCTTCTATTGGCTTCACATCTTTAAGCGGAAAAGCAACCCAACGTTTCATCAATCTTCCACCCATCGGACTGATCGTTTTGTCAATCACATCTATGAGAGTTTTTCCTCCTTCGTGAATGGAACCGTATAATTCTAAATTCCGAACAGTAAATTTATCCAACCAAACAAATCGTTCTTCTTCAATTCGAATTAACTGCGTGATGTGTGCAATTTCTTGGTGATACGTGAGGTCTAAATAATGAAGAATGGAACCTGCAGCCACAACTCCGTTTGATAAATCTTGCACGCCAAATCCTTTCAAACTTTTTGTTTCAAAATGTTTCAAAAGCCTTTCATTTGCCGTATCGGGAGTAAAAACCCAATCCTCAAGAGCATACGTAAAAAATTTATCTCCAAAAGCTGCGATAAATTCTTTTTTCATCGTTCGATCAAATAAAACTTCTTTTGGCGAAAAACTATTGAGTAATTTATCCACATATTCATTTGTTCCTTGTCCCACCAGAAATTCCCCTGTAGAAATATCCAAAAAAGCAACTCCCGTACTATTTTTTGTAAAAAAAACACTTGCAAGAAAGGTGTTTTCTTTGTGATGCAAAGTTGTATCACTATAAGAAACTCCGGGCGTTACAACTTCCGTAACACCGCGTTTCACAATGGTTTTTGCTTGTTTGGGATCTTCCAATTGATCACAAATAGCCACTCGGCAACCAGCCCGAACCAATTTTGGCAAATAAGTATCTAAAGCATGATGCGGAAATCCTGCCAACTCAACCGAAGAAGCTTTTCCATTTGCACGGCGTGTAAGTGTAATGCCTAAAATCTCTGACGCTTTGATGGCATCATCTGAAAAAGTTTCATAAAAATCGCCACAACGAAACAATAATACAGCATCGGGATGTTGTAATTTTATCTCGTTAAATTGTTTCATCATTGGGGTTTCTGCAATCTTTTTGCTCATATATTTAGGATTCACTTTTTTCTTTAACAATTGGCCAATTCTCTGAAAATCAATAAAATAAATTTATATTTTCTTTATTGTATCAATCATTTTATTCCACTCATATTTTTTCTTTTCTAAACGAACATTTTCTACAAATAGTTCAATTTTATCGTTTTCAAAAAAGTCAACAAGTGCATTTGCAATCTCATCTTTTTTCGGTTCTATCACATAACCCACTTTTCCGTGCGGAATTGTTTCGCTCAATCCTCCCACATTGGTTACTAACATCGGTTTTTCAAAATTATATGCAATTTGCGAAACACCACTTTGTGTGGCAGAACGATAAGTTTGTGTGATTAAATCAGCCGCATTGAAATAAAATTTGACTTTCTCATCCGGTATAAAATCAGAATGAATGATCACATTATCGGACAATGATTTTGCCCTTATCATATCCAAATACGGCTCTTTTGGTTCATAAAATTCTCCTGCAATTAGCAATTTAACAGGAAATTGCCTCATTCTTATATCGCTAAAAGCCTCTAACAACAAATCAAGTCCTTTGTATTTTCTGATAAATCCGAAAAATAAAATATACCGGAAAGATGGGTCAAGTTGAAGTTCAGACAATGCTTCCTCTCTATTCATCGCAGTGCCATAATGATCGTAAAGTGGATGTGGAGAAACCAATTTAGGTTTGTTGTGTTTGTCAAATTTTGAAATATCTTCTACAACAGAACAAGTCATTGCAAGAAATCCATCCATTTTTCGGACAAAATAGGCGGGAAGAATTTTGTCTAAAACAGTTGGCTCGTGCGGAATCATATTGTGTATCAACGCAATATTTTTGCTCTTTTTGTTTTTTGCAAAATAAGCAATTGTCCCAAAACAAGGAGCCATAAAAGCCATCCAATAACAGAAAATTACTTTTTCCGCCTTTTTTTTCTTTATTTCTCTCCCTATTTTTATCCAATTAAAAGGATTAATAGCATTAATTTTTCTTTTAATAGATAAATTATTTGGGGCAGCTTCTGATGAAAATTGAGTTTTACCCGGAAAAAGAAATGAAGGATATTGCAGCGTAAACGTAAAAATCTCAACTTCATCTCCTTGATTGATAAATTCACGGGCAAGACGCTCATTAAAAGCTGCCAAACCTCCTCTATATGGATGTGCTGTTCCTACGATTATGATTTTCATTTATTTTCCTCTTCTTCATTAACTTGCAAAAATAACGAAAATATTGGTTGATAGAAAGTATTAATCTATGAAACTGATTTTTTACACCAAAAAAAAATCTCCAATGAAATTCCATCGGAGACTTTTACTGCATTTTTTATGTAAGCAAAGAAACGATTAATCGTTTTCTTTTGCCTTAAAGGATTGCCAGACAAAGAATCCAATTAACGCTATAAAAGCAAAAATTGCTGTGATTTGCGCTCCTGTTCCTGTCGGATTTGCCCAAACATGAAAATCGAGCACATCATTTTTTCCTGTTAAGAAGATTATCAACGCACCAATCACACCAAATAGAGCAGCTCCCGCAATAAATCCGGAAGAAATCAAAATAGCTCGTTGATGACGTGCATTATTGAGTTTTGTATTTTTTGAACTTTTATTTATCCAATGATTTAATAATCCACCAACAACTAACGGAGTGTTTAATTGAAGCGGAATAAACATTCCCAACGCAAATGCAAGCGGTGAAATTCCCAACCAATTTATCAGAATTGAAATAACAGCACCAATACCAAGTAAAATCCAACTAACTCCTGTTCCGGACATAAGCGGTTCAATAATTGCTGCCATTGCATTTGCTTGCGGTGCAATCATTGGTTCGGGATGTTCGGGAGTTGCAACAAAACCATACGCTTCATTCAAAATAAAAATAACAGCTCCAACAGTTGCAGCAGAAACTATAGTTCCTAAAAATTTATACGTTTGTTGTTTTGCCGGTGTTGTTCCCAACCAATAACCAACTTTCAAATCAGTTACAAATCCGCCTGCCATTGAAAGTGCCGTACAAACTATTCCTCCAATAATCAATCCGCTCACCATTCCTTGCCAGCCATTTAATCCTACTGCAACCAAAATAACCGAAGATAAAATTAATGTCATCAACGTCATTCCCGAAACAGGATTCGAACCTACAATAGCAATCGCATTGGCTGCAACTGTTGTGAATAGGAAAGAAATCACGGTAATTGTGATTAAAGCAACAATAGCTTGTGTTAAAGTTATTTTTACACCAATTAAAAGGAAAATGAAAACAGCAATCAACGTTAGAAATAAAAACAACATTACAAAAGACATTTTTAAATCTTTCTGCGTCCGTTCTTCTTTTACCGCCGTTTTATCGTTTTGTTTGTTTTTTCCACCACCAACAGCCAATTTAAATGCACTTCCAATCACACCGGAAGATTTGATGATTCCAATAATTCCAGCCATTGCAATCGCTCCAATACCAATTGGACGAACGTAAGCAGCAAAAATTTGCTCAGCACTCATATTGATAAACGGATTGATTCCTCCACTCATTTCGGCTGACAAAGCACCAATTTCATTGACAAGAGGAATAAAAACCAACCACGAAAGAAGTGAACCCACTGTGATAATCAACGCAAATTTGAGTCCTACCAAATAACCAAAACTAAAAATCAATGCACTCACATTGAATTTAAAAACCATTTTGAATTTTTCGGCAACGGTTTCTCCAAACGGAATTATTCTGGTCGTAATTTCTTCGCTCCAAAGTCGGAAGGCAGAAAAACAGAAATCAAAAAAACCTCCGATTAATCCGCTTAAAACCAATAACTTAGCTTGGTTTCCACCTTTTTCTCCGGTCATCAAAATCTCTGTTGTGGCAGTTGCTTCGGGAAAAGGAAGTTTGCCGTGCATATCTTTCACAAAATATTTTCGAAAAGGGATGAGAAATAATATTCCTAAAAAACCTCCCAACAACGAAGAGAAAAATATCTGCCAAAAATCGACTTGAATTTCGGGATATTTAGCTTGCAAAATATATAATCCCGGAATGGTAAATACCGCTCCAGCCACAATCACACCCGATGAAGCTCCGATGGATTGAATAATCACATTTTGCCCTAACGCATTTTTCTTTCGTGCTGCCGCAGAGGCTCCAACTGCAATAATTGAAATCGGAATGGCAGCTTCAAAAACTTGCCCTATTTTTAGTCCTGAATATGCAGCTGCTGCCGAAAAAATGACAGCCATCAACAAACCCATCACCAACGACCACGTTGTAACTTCGAGAGGTGCTGTTTTTGCTGGCATAACGGGAATATATTCTTCTCCCTCTTTCAGTTCCCGATATGCGTTTTCGGGAAGTTCCATTTTTGTTTTTTGTTCTTGATTCATTTAATGTCTTATGTTTTAAAAATCTCCAATTGCCCACGCCAATTTCAATGTGGTATAAAATACATTTCCTTTTAGTATATCGTGTTTTTGATTTGTGATTATACTATATCCTGCATCCAACCGAAGACTTAAATAGCTTGGTGGATTAGCATTCCAATTATTTGGATTGCTGCCTTTAAAACTAAATAATTTCAATTCGGAATGAAGACCCGGTCCCAAAAAAAACGAACTAAACATATTCATTTCCTTATTATTATCTTGTGCGTCTGTATAAATATCACTTCTTAATGAAGCATTGCCAAGCTCAAGATAAGGTGCAAGTCCAAAATGTTTGGTTTTTAACAAATAATAACCGCCTCTGAATCCAACTTGAGTAAAATCAAATTTATCTCCTTGATGAAATTCATACAACTCATTTTTGTCGCTTGTTGCAGAAAAATCAGATTGTGATTTCATATAAGAACTATAAACAGATAAACCAAAATACCATTTTTCTCTATCGAAGGTCATATCCATTGAAG
>JBDHYS010000053.1:0-7942 GCA_039811505.1 Paludibacteraceae bacterium
AGGGCGTTTAGCTCAGCTGGTTCAGAGCATCTGCCTTACAAGCAGAGGGTCGGCGGTTCGAATCCGTCAACGCCCACTTGAAAATCAGGAACTTAAGGTTAAATCCAAAGTTCCTGATTTTTTATTTGCCCACAATTTGCCTACAGGAGTGTATTTGTTTGTGTTTTTTGCCCAAAAATAATTCCGTTATGCACAAATTCTAATCCACTGCATTTTGCAAGTATATTTCAAACTGTAACAAGTCTTCATTTAAACCACATTCTGTAAATAATTTCTTCAAAGCATTGATTTTAGCCATAGTGGAGTTGTCTTTGTACAAATATATTGTTTCGGCAATTTGCACATATCCATTATTAGGTGTTCGTATAATGTGTAAAAAATCTTCTCTGTCTGCTAACCGATTTACAACTGCTGAATGTTTTTCATATATCAATTCTACAATTAAAACATACATTTCCCTCCAAGAGTCTACGGTTTGGACTGAACCATCAAAAGAATAAGATTTCAAGTAGTATCCGGTAAAATCAAAATCTTCATCCAAACCATGAATATCAGCAGGTTTTTCAACAGGGACAAAGGTGTTTTTGGGATATGGCCATAATTTCAAAGCCTTTTCGTTGAGATAGTCTTGTCTTGCTTCTAACTCCTTTTCCGTCCAATTATCAAAATTGGCTATATACTGATTTAGCTTTATTCCACTTTCTTTAAATCCTTCATCAGCTAGATCTCTTTTTTCTATAAAACTACGATTGCTATATTTGCCGTTATACGCTGTTAATGTTAGATTAGCTATCCGATGAAGCCACTTTTGATGAATTTCCTCAGCTTTTTCACCCAACTCCTTTTTCCATTGTGCGGTCATAACTTGTGGCAAGATATGCTCAACAGAATATACACCATCTCTCATTTTTTCAATGACATTGGATGTCTCAAGGTTATTCCCGGTTTCTAATCTTTCAAACAAATACTCCCTGTTTTTAGGAATAATATGGTATAAATTTTTTGTTGAAAATGAGTGTAAAAATTCATCATCATTTGGAAATTGACCGCTACCTGTCTTGGATGTAAGGAGATATGTCAATACTGCGCTATATGTATGATTATTTCCTTTTAGTTTTAATGTATCTTTATGCAAGGTCATAAAGATTTTATTTAGTGCATTGGTGGGAATACCGGAAATAAAACGACGGAATAGGTATATTTCTATAACTTCAAGTATGTTTTTAATTTCCATATCATCCATTGAATTTGTTTTGGAGTATTGGAATAACGACAATAAAAATGGATAAGTAACACTCATCTCCAACTGATTTATACGAAATATCACAGTATTAACCCCTCTGTTCCCGACAGAATTATTTATGATATTCTGATAAATTACTGAATACTCCAAAAGTTCTTTAAGAACATCTTCTACAATCAGATTGTTTGCCTCTACATATTCTTTGAAATCTGTATAAATATTCTTGAATGAAGATATTCTGTTTTGTTTCAAAGTCAGATAATCACGAACAAAAACGCTCACCTTATAGTCTGTATTTTGCTCTATTTTATGCCAATATTTTTTATAAAAATCTTCTTGTGTCTTTGGTTCTAAAGCCATTAAAGCAAAATTCCGAATTTTATCACCCTCTTCAAGTTCCAATCCGGTGGAATTAAGACTTTCAAAAATGAGTTGAGCATTATCTTCTTTATGCAGAAAGATGTCAATTATCAATAGTTTTGTTATTGCCAAATAGATTTCATCCACTGACAACTCTTTTTTTTCTTTAATTCTATTATAAAAATAAAGATAGTTTTGAGTGACATTCGATGTTGCATCATATTCTTCTTTTTCGGCAAACAACAATTTTTCAAACGCTTCGGAATCGTGTTTTACGTGCTTCAGTCTCACTTTGTTTTCATCTACAAATTTATCAACAAGATAAGTTTCCCAGATTTTATCTAACAATCTAACATTTTCAAATGATGTAATTCCTTCTTTTGTCAGATTAACAATTGCCAATAAAAGAAGCGAAATAGTTGTGATGCGTTGTTGCCCGTCAATAATCAGATAATCAGATGAACCGGCTCCATCATACAAGGTAGAAACAATACTTCCAAAGAAATGAGATTCTCGGTTATCTTTGATGATTTTGATTAAATCATTGTAGAGCTGTTTGCAATTGTTTTGTTTCCAGTCGTAATTGCGCTGATAAACAGGTATAATAAATCGATTATCTGCCCCTTCTAAAAATTTCACCAATGGTTTTGCGTCACCTTTCATAATTCAATTCTTTGTTTTTGTATTATTTACACCAACTCCCCAACTCTACTCACAACCTTATACTCCACCTTCTCAAACTGCTCAAAATGAGCTTTACCACATTTTATTTTTTGTTGTTCTTGTTTTCGCAATTTATCCAAATCAACATCAGATGAACCGGTGCTTTTTGTTTCGGCAACAAAGTAAACCTTTGCATTATCTTCAAAGACGATAGCCCAATCCGGATTGTAGCTACCGATAGGCGTGGGTATGGTAAACCAATTGGGTAACTTGAAATAGAATTTCACCTGCTCACTCGTTTCACAATCTCGGGCAAACTGATTTTCAACTACCGAATCTAACGGAATATATTCTTCATAAACTGTTTTGGAAGCGTCGGAAACCGTAAACGAAAAATCATTCAGATAGGTTTCTAATTCTTGTTCTTCAAAAAGACGCATCTCGTACTTGGAGTTTCCGATTTTCTTGTATTTTATTCCGTCAATCATCAAATCGTTCAAGGTGCGTAAAATGGCTTGCGAACACAAATCGATAAACAATTGGGGATTAATAAGGATATCGTTAATTCGTCCCGACTGTTCAATAATTTTTGCTATGGTGTGGCGGGTAAGTTCCGTACTGTTTTGAATATATCCCAACACGTCGGGGATGAGCCATTCGTGATTGCCATAACGCTCAATTCTGTCGCCGACATACGACGTTTCAACTCCTTCGCTTGTCATTTGTATATTAACCTTTGTTGAGCGGATAGACGGCGGGTTAATTGGTGCTATCTCTTCTACAGCTTTTGATGCATTTTTAATCAGCTTTTCCGTATCATAATAAACCCGATAGCTTGTTTTTTTGTTTATACGTTCCCAAATATCCAAAAACTTGGGGTCAACCTCAAAGCCTTTGCGATATTTTACGCTTACTCTTTCACGTTTATTTTTCACACGTCCTTCAAAAGCCACCCCACAATCTTCCTCAATTTCTTGTTGCAATGCCTTTGCAAAATCGCCGTATGATTCATTGGCTACAACGGTTAGGCGGTTTATGTTTTGGTCGTAAATACGTCTTCCCTCGCTATCAACTGCCAAGCGAAGCCCGCGCCCGATTTCCTGACGTTTTTTCATCTCAGATTTTGTTTCGTTGAGCGTACAAATCTGAAAAACATTGGGATTGTCCCAACCCTCACGTAATGCCGAGTGCGAAAAAATAAATCGAAGTGGATTGTGGATATTCAACAGTTTTTCTTTATCTTTCATTATCAAGCTGTACGTGTCGTCATCGGCAAGCGTTTCGCCCGAAGTATCTTTGAATACGCCTTTTTTATCTTGCGAAAAATATCCGTTGTGAATTTCTTTCACATCGTGATTGTCAAGTGTTTGAAAGGCGCTTTTTTGGATTAACTCCATATAAATCTCTTCAAACCAACGAGCAAATTTTCCTTGTTGTGCCGTTCCGTTACTGTCGTATTGGCGATAATTGGCAACACGATCAATAAAAAAGAGCGAAAGCACTTTCACCCCTTGGGGCAGAAGTTTCAACTCCTTTTTCAAATGCTCCTCTATCGTTTTCCGCATCTGAAATTTCATCACCTCATCCGTCAATGCACCTTGCGTAGTTCCTTTATAAAGCACACTTCCATTGGAGAGCGTTATGTTTCCGTTAGATGCATCAATTTCCTCTACGATATACCCGTTTCTGTAAATTTCTCGCTCGTTGGAAAGCCGATACAAATCATCCCCGGCACGCACTTTTACCGTTTTTTTGCTTACGCTGTTTTGTCCGTTTATCATAATGGAAATCTTCGCGGTAACTTTTGTTTTTGTTGCCGTAATGGAATCGACGGAAACAAAAGCGTCATTCGACGAGTTCTCTTCAATAACAGAATCCACTTCAATTTGCTTTACCAGTCCCAAATCGTAGGCTTTCACGGGATTAAGGCTATAAATCAAGTTATACAGATTTTTGTGTGTGGCGGAATATCGCAATGTGAAAAGCGGATGCAAGTTTTCAATTGCTTTCTTTCGTTTAGGCGTTTCCATGTTTTGCGGTTCGTCCACAATGACAATCGGATGGCACGATCGAATGAACTCCACCGGAAGCTGTCCGCTCAATCGGTCGTTGGGGCGATTGATAATATTTTCATCTTTGGCAAAAGAGTCGATATTGATTACCAAAACTTCAATGTTGTTTCCGGTAGCAAAACCGCGTAACGACGATATTTTGTTGCTGTCGTAAACGATATAATGCACAGGAATATTATCGTAGAGATTTTGAAAATGTTCGTGCGTAATTTCCAAATTTTTTAGTACTCCCTCACGTATGGCTACCGACGGCACTACAATCACATATTTCTTGAATCCGTATTGCTTATAAAGCTCGTAAATGGTTCGCAAATACACGTATGTTTTTCCGGTTCCGGTTTCCATTTCTACCGAAAAGTTCATGCCGCGCAATGAGTTGGAAACTTCTATTTCATTATCACTCTGAACGTTTTGGAGGTTTCGCAATATTTGGTCTTCCGAGATAATCAGCCGGTTGGCAATTCCGTCAATAAAATTCAACGTTCCTTCTTCCGGCACGAAAAAATCTGTGTCGCCGTCATCTTTCGGCTGTCCGTCAAAAAGACGAACGACCGAGTTAATGGCATTGAGTTGGAATTGGAGGTTGGGTTCGAAGTGGAGGATCATAGGCTGGTATACTTTAAATCGTATTTCAAATCATATAGAATATTTGCTATACCTCTATAATTATAATTGTTCCCTTTTTTATTTAACAATAAGTCACAAATGTTTTTGTTTATAAAAAGGCGAAAAAAAGAATTTAGCTTTGCAATTGAATAACTTTCACAAGAAAACCATTGCTTAAATGAAGATAACATTATATTTACAAAAATTAATTTAAATTGCTCTATATGAGTTTCATTAATATTTTTCAAATAGCTAACATCATTTTCTCGCATTCTTAAAACATCAACATTATAGTCAGTTGGAATCTCGCCAAAACCAATTGAATTTCGTTTTTTATCTAGCAATTCGGATGACCTACAAGAAACTAAACACATTTTACATTTTAAGTTTTCAATTTCTTTTTTTGTTAAAAAACTCGTATTTTCATCATTATTTGGACTTCCATATACTACGTGACTTGCACCATGCCCTAAAAAAATAAAACAACTATCTTCACACAATTCTTCAAGTTCACTTTTCACTTTATTCTTTAGTATTTCATCATTATTAGTATTGAAACTGTAACAAATAACATCATAAGTCTCCAATAAATCATAGACTCGTTTTAGAAACAATGTTGTTTCATCCTCAGGAAAAACACATATTATTTTATTCATCTTTATTGGTGTTAATTAAATATGCTATAACTTGTTCTATTATTTCTTCTTGAAACTCTAACCCTGAATATGTCTGTTTATCTATCTCGTTAGCGATATGTTCTAATTTTTTGCTTTGAAACTTCGGATAGCAAGACTTAAAAGTCATATCTGAGTATTCTCTTATTCTTTTTGATAAAATTGTTGATGAATTAATCTTCTTATCCACTAATATTTGATTAACCTTGTTGGGGTATTCATCTCGCCCTAAAAAATCGCTAATATTCAATTTTATTAACTCACTTATACTACGAATTAACTCTTCATTGCTTTTGGACTTATAATCACCTAAAACACTTTGTATTACTTCATTTAATTTCCCTGAATAAATAACAATTGGAACTTTTGGACGCATTTCACGCAGTAGTTTCACAACAGACAAACCATTTACGTTATTATCAGACAATTCAAAGTCTGTTGCTACAATATCGATATGTCGCTTAAATTCTTCTTCTAACTTTTGTGTCAATTTGTTTATATCAATATTAGCTTCATCATCTAAGAATTCATTCTTTGAAGGATCTATTATTATTCCCTCCACAGTATAACCCATTTTATGTAAGGTTTCTTTAATGGAAGTATTAAAAACCTCACTTTGATCAAAATCATCTATAATTACACAAGTTTTTATCATTTGAATATTAGTCTAAATGTTGCACCTTCTTTAAAAAACAAACCATTTCCTATAAACATTATATCGCCCTCCATGTGCTTATTAATTATTTCTTTAATCGTACTTAAACCTATACCAGAGCCATCAGCCCTATCTGTTATTCCTAACTCAAAAATAGACGAAGTAGACATATTTTTTAAATCTACCCCAATTCCATCATCTGAAAAATCTACATTAATAATACGCTCATTGTTAGAAAATTTAACATGTATTCTTTTTGCTGATGCTTTTACTGCATTGCTAACAAGATTGTCTATAATAATAGAAAGATCTAATAGGGATATTTTTTTAATTATTTTTGCACTTATGGTGTTTTCAAACGTAATTTCTTTTATAGTTGATTGATAATTTGGTAAATACTCTTGAATAAAACTAGCAACATCTGTTCTTGTTTTTTCCTTTAGAATTTCAATATCTGCTTTAGTTAATAGTTTGCTTAATTTATTAATTCTTTCTACGTGAAAGTTGATGGTACCCAGTGCAATGGCAATCTCTGAATATTTAGGATTATCATCAACAATATTTTTTATTTTTTTCGAAGCTGTTAAAACCTCATTAGATGAAATTTTTATAGTATGCAATACATCCTCTGTTTCTTTCGTAATTGCTCTTGTTGAAATCAAATACTTATTTTTATTTTTTTCGATATCGCGTTCCTTCTCTGCTTTTTCTTTTTCCTCTTCCGCTTTTCTTCTTTTTTCTTCTTCTTCTTTACGTTTTTGCTCTTCTTCTTTACGTTTAACTTCTTCTTCTCGCCTTTTTAGGTCTGCTTCCTTTGCTATTAATTGTGCCTTTTTTTTAGCTTCTTCCTCTTTTACCCTTTCTTGCTCTGCCAAATCCCTTGCTATTTCAGCCTTTCGAGCTTTTTCTTCCGCAACAATCCGCTTCTGTTCTTCATCAAATGCTTTCTGCTCTGCTAAATCTTTTTCTTTTTGTAATTCCACTATCTTCCTGCGAGCTTCATCTATACTAAAAAGCAACTTATCGTCATTAGTTTTCTCTGCAATTTTTTCTAAATCTTCTATAAATTGAGGTTTAATATTGTCTGTTAAAAATGAATCAGATACAATATTAGCTAAATCCTTATTATAATAAAGTATTTCAACATCTTTATTATTAGCAAGAGTCTTTATCAGCTGAATAAAATCAATTTTACTTCCGACACTTGAATGCAAAATATAGTCTGTACTCTCGCTATCTCTTTCAGCATCAAGAAGTTCTTTTCTTTTAGCCAAAGCTATCGCTTCATTCTCAAAATACTCCTTTCTTAAAAATGCTTCTCCCCACAAAACACCTGTTACATATCGTTCAAGATGTCTATGCGCTTTATTGAACAGATTAAATAGTTGATCCGATGCTTCCGTTTTAATTAACCCACCATCTCTACTAGAAACTTCTTTAAGAACATCTATTTTATTTGTAAGAACATCCACTCTACCAAAAAGGTCACGTGTCCCTAAAAAACGACTATGTCCCTGCTGTGCTCGCTGATCTAACCCCCAACTATCATCGCCTACATCTCCAAAAGGCATAATACGGAATCCATTTCTAAACAAAAAGATAGACCCATATTGAACAGGCTGCAAACCCATTCGTAAAGAAAAGTTGTATTTTGCAGCTCTATTAAGGT
>JBDHYS010000054.1:0-7884 GCA_039811505.1 Paludibacteraceae bacterium
TTCTTTAGCAAAACTAACAGAGGTAGATTTCACTGGTAAACATAATTTACACGGAATCTATTATAGTATAATTCAACAGCAAGCAATACGGGGCAGAGAGAACAATAACCAGATACGTATTGGTTTTGATGCGTCATTGTCGGAAAAAAGCAGCCTGAACACAACCTATAACGCATCACTATCACCAAAAAACAGTACACGCATTAATTCACACGGCAACTTTATGTTAGCCGAAAACAGAAAGAATGGAGACAACTATTTACACAATATTGCAATGCAATATAATCATGACAACGGTTGGTGTGCTGATATTGACTATACATCTTATAAACTTGGGCAAACACAATTCATATCTCATAACAGACAGGGAGAGACAGAGTTGTATGAAGTATCCTCAACACAAGATGTAGACATGCTACAGCTATATTTAGACAAAGAATTTAACGTAAGTGAATCAATCACACTTAATGCTGGCAGCTCCTACTCAATATCTGGAAGTAAGGATATTTCATCTTACATTAAAAGACAAGGTAATTCCAATTTTGAGGATACAAAATTTAAATTAAAGGAGCAATATTATTCAATATACACGGGTTTGGAAAAACGATTTTCACAAAAACTAACTGCAACCGCCTATATCACTACAGAATATTACAAACGTGATGATATCGAGAAATGGTTATTATATCCACAAGGTTCTCTCACCTACATTACATCTGCAACACATATTTTTCAAGGAACTTTTTCATCCGAAAAGATATATCCTCCTTTCTGGGATATGCAAAATACTATAAACTATATAGACGGATACTCGGAAATACACGGAAATCCAGAGTTATTACCTATGCAAAGGTATCACCAAACACTATTATATATGTATAAACAGAAATATATAACTCAATTATTTTATACATATAACGATAACTACTTTAAACAGTCAGCTTTTCAGGATCCCGATAATCTGAGGCTGATATATGAAACCAAGAATTGGGATAATTTTAAAATTATGGGTGTAAACATAATTGTTCCTCTTCAATTATGTACCCCTATAAATCATCGTATAACGTTAGCTATATCCAATATGGATTTAAAAACAAACGATTTTTATTCACATAATATCCATAGGAGTAAATGGGTAGGACTCATTCAATTGGAAAACAACATCACTATTTCAACCACCCCCTGTATAACCATGGATGTATCTGGATATTATCAAACTCCATCTATACAAACCACCTATGATTTAGATAAGTCGTGGGCATGCAATTTAGCGATCAAATACAGATCGCCATCAAAGTTATTATCATTTAGTATTATTGGTAATGATCTATTTGAAACTGCTGTACCCAAAGCTACTGTGAAATGGGCTGAACAAAATTTCAAGGTTAACACAGGCATTAAAACACGAAGCGTTATGTTAAGATTATCATATAACTTTGGGGGTTACAAGGATAAAGAACATAAAGAGATTGATACTTCAAGACTTGGCTTTTAACTTGTAAGGTTATTCAGAGTCAACTTAAGTAATACAAAATACACACAACTACACTAAGTTACTAACATAATAATATAATGATTTTTTTCAGACAATTAGACGCAATGGATTGTGGAGCTGCCTGTTTAGCAATGATTGCTAAATTTTATGGAATCGATACAAATAGAGAGGAGTTAAGTCAGTCTTGTGCCTTAGGCAAAGATGGTGTCTCTCTTTTAGGTATCGTTAAAGCAGCTGAAAAAATAGGCTTTAAAACAATTGGTGGTTTAATAACTTTTGACACTCTATTCTCTGAAGCACCACTTCCATGTATTGTTCATTGGAATCAAAATCACTTTATTGTTGTTTATAAAATAAAGAAAGACCGTAATGGAAATTATACTGTATGGATTGCAGATCCAGCAAAAGGACTTACAACATACTCTAAAAAAGATTTTTGTGAGCATTGGGTTAGCACTTTATCTAATGGAGAAGAAAAAGGAATCGTGCTTATTTTAGAAACAACAAAACAATTTTTCACAATAGATAATATAGAAAAACCATCAAATAAAAACAGAATACACTTTTTTTGGGGTTATCTTAAAAAATATAAACGCTTCTTTTTACAGATTATATTAGGATTATTTTTAGGTTCAATCTTACAATTAGCTTTTCCTTTTCTAACTCAAAACATAGTTGATTATGGCATTAAAGGTAAAGATATCCACTTTGTTTGGCTTATACTTTTAGCTCAATTGATGCTTCTCATAAGTCGTACAGCTATTGAATTTATTCGTTCTAAAATTCTTCTGCATATATCCACTCGTATAAATATCTCACTAATTAGCGATTTCTTCATTAAATTAATGAAACTTCCAATTAAGTTTTTCGATACCAAGTTATTAGGAGATATTTTACAACGTATAGATGATCACCATAGAGTAGAACAATTTCTCACATCAAGTAGTTTAAGTTTATTGTTTTCTTTTTTCACATTTATTGTTTTCGGAGTTGTTCTAACAATATACAATATAGGTATATTCCTCGTTTTTTTTATTGGTACTTTATTTTATGCTATATGGATTATTCTTTTTCTCAAAAAGAGGAGGCTTTTAGATTATGACTATTTTGAACAATCTGGCAGAAACCGTAACGTAACTTATCAACTCATTGGAGGTATGCAGGAAATTAAGTTACAAGGATGCGAACAACGTAAACGATGGGAGTGGGAAGATGTACAAGCAGATTTATTCAAAGTTAACTTACAATCTCTTAATTTACAACAAATACAGCTATTAGGTAGTATTACAATCAATGAAGTAAAGAACATCATTATAACAGTACTTGCTGCAAAAGCCGTAATAAATGGAAATATGACATTAGGGATGATGTTAGCAATACAATATATAATAGGTCAACTCAACAGCCCAGTGGAGCAACTTATTCAATTCATTTATTCATGGCAAGATGTTAGTATAAGCATTGAACGAATGAACGAAATCCATAAAGAAACTAATGAAGAGAATATAGAACGTACATTAAATAGTTATTCTGAAGGTAAGCAAAACAAGTTTTCTATTTCTATAAAAAATCTATCTTTCAAATACGATATTTATTGTACAAAAGATATTCTTTCAGATATTGACTTCCTCATTCCAAACGGTAAGATTACAGCAATCGTAGGAGCAAGTGGAAGTGGAAAGACCACCCTTATCAAACTTTTATTAGGTTTCTATGAACCTACAAAAGGACATATCCAAGTAGGCAATAACAATCTTAATGAATATAATTTATCATGGTGGAGAAGCCAATGCGGTGTAGTTATGCAAGATGGTTATATATTCTCAGATACTATTGCGAGAAACATTGCTATTTCAGATGAAAACCCCAATTTGGAACGTATTAAATACGCCACTCGTATTGCAAATATTTCTGACTTTATTGAATCTCTACCATTGGGTTACAATACTATAATCGGGCAGGATGGGCAAGGAATAAGTGAAGGACAACGTCAACGCATCCTAATCGCAAGAGTTATATATAAAAAACCAAAGTTTATATTTTTAGACGAAGCTACAAATGCTCTTGATGCTAATAACGAACGAACCATAAACAAAAATCTTTGGGATTTTTATAAGGGAAAAACCGTGGTCGTGGTAGCACACCGCCTTTCTACTGTACGTAATGCCGATCAAATTATTGTATTAGATAAGGGTAAAATAATTGAAATAGGCACAAATGAAGAATTAATTAAAAAAAAGGGGAAGTATTTCACCTTAGTGAAAAATCAATTAGAATTTGGGAATTAACATGAAAGAAGAAAAAAAACAAGGATTTAATTTAGAATTACGTAGTGAGAAGGTTCGTAGTATAGTTGGCCAGATGCCTTCATCACTTATCAAATATGGAATTACAATAATTGGAGTGGTACTAATATGTTTATTTTTCATAACCTTATTTTTACCTTCCAACTATGTATATTCAGGTGTAGCAACAGTCCACTCTTTAAATATAGACAAGCAAACCGACAGTACGGATATAACCGTTTGGCTAAAATTTGAAAACATACGGCTAGTTAAAGCTAATAGTCAATTAATATATTTACAATCTATAGAAGATACATTTAAGGGTCGCCTTCTTTGGCTTTCTTCGATTAGAGACACATTAGACCGCCAAGAAGCTTTATGTCGTTTTAATTCAAAAGAAATAATGTTACAAGAACATCAGACTATAGACTTTATAATAATAGATTCATCAGGAAATATTATTCAAAAAATGCTAGGAAACACACAATTAAGACTTTAATTAATTATAAAAACCAAGTATTTACGACCTAAATTTGGTGATAACGCAATTGCAATAATCGAATATGCAACTCCAAATTCATTTAAGGATAATATAATATAAGAAGCTTAAAAAAAGCAGTATGACTCTTTAATTGTGTTAGATACGAATAAGAGAAGCACAACGACAATATTACAGCAATAGGTAAATTTTGATTTTTAGCACCCTCAATAAACACCCCCCCCCTTCAAAAGTAGCTGAATGCCTGAGTTATTCCGATTGATTATAGGTAATATGCCAATTGCATTGGAAAAAAACGGCTATCACGTCGGCATTATCCGATAAAATTTGGTACTAATATTAAATACGTTTCTTATTATATGTAAAAATACTTGCTTACTTTATAATCATTGAGTAATTTTACGAACAATATTGAGTAAAATTACTAGGTTTATTGAGTAATTTTACTCAATACATTGAGTAAAATCTAAGGTCATGATTGAACGCACTTATTTACAATCAGTTAAAGCAAGAATTAAAGAACCAAGAAGGTTCATTCAAGTTATTTTTGGTCCCCGTCAAGTAGGTAAAACCACAATGATAACTCAACTTCTTGCAAAATTATCTATTCCAAATCTAATGGAATCGGCAGATGCAATCGTGCCATCAAATTATACTTGGTTGTCACAGATTTGGGAGTCGGCCAGATTGCGCATAAAAGCATCAGGAGCTACTGAATTCTTATTGGTGATTGACGAAATACAGAAGATTGACAACTGGAGCGAAATAGTTAAGCAGCAGTGGGATAGTGATAGTCGCAACAACATCAATATCAAGGTAATCATACTTGGTTCCTCTCGTCTCCTTATTCAGAAAGGATTAACAGAATCTTTAGCCGGTAGATTCGAAACACTATATCTGGGGCATTGGTCGTATGCAGAAATGCAAGAAGCTTTTGGATGGAGTATAGAACAGTACGTTTACTTTGGGGGATATCCGGGGTCGGCATCCTTGATAAACGACGAAGAACGTTGGAAAAATTACATAAAGGATTCACTTATTGAAACAAGTATTTCTAAAGTCATTTTGATGCTTACAAGAGTAGATAAGCCGGCACTGTTGAAACAATTATTTGAATTAGGTAGTCTATATTCAGGGCAAATTCTCTCTTATACAAAAACAATTGGTCAACTTCAAGATGCGGGAAACACCACTACCTTAGCCAACTACATGAAATTACTATCGGATTGTGGATTATTGGCAGGCCTGGAAAAATATGCGGGAGATATTATACGTAAACGTAGTTCGAGCCCTAAGTTTCAAGTTTACAATAATGCATTAATCACCTCTCAAAGTAATGACACCTACCAAAAAACGATAATCAATCCGGAGTCCTGGGGACGACTGGTAGAATCATCAGTGGGTGCACATTTGATTAATCACTCTATTTCAGAACGATACAATCTTTATTATTGGAGAGAAAGTAACTCAGAAGTTGATTTTATCTTAGAAAAGGGAAATAAAGTAATTGGGCTTGAGATAAAAAGTGGCAAAAGAGGCCAAAACGAAGGGATGAGTACTTTTGCAAATAAATTTAATCCTGATAAAGTTTTGCTCATTGGCACAGGAGGCATACCCTATGATGAGTTTTTGAAAATAAATCCACGAGAGTTATTTTAGTAAAATTGTAGCATACTATCGACAGTATCATGCAGGAACTGTATGTTTTCAACGACAATATTTTGTTGTTTGCTTAATGTTTAGCAATCATCTTCAACTCATAATTTGTGCTTCGTCCACCGCTGGCTTCTTTTTGTAAAATATCCTTTTTTATTAAATCCTGAATATCCCGAAGAGCCGTATCTTGTGAACACTTATTAATTTATGAAATATTTTTGATAATATATCTTCGGTGGAGTCTATAGCATCTATCAAACATTGCAAAAACCACAAAATCCACTCTGTAATATCTGAATTTCCTTTTTGCGCTTTTTCGAGTTTTTCATAATACCTTATATTCTCCGCAAATAAAAAAATTACCGCAAATTATGCGTTGATTATAGCTCTTATTCTCCGCATTATCAAAACCAATTATTTTTACATTGCTGAAGATTAAACAACCTAAATCCTCATCAACAACCATGATTGGCTGATGATGTTAAAAGCTACGCATTGCAGAATAGGATAATAACATTGCATGTTCCTTATTTATTATGACTTTTTCAGTTATTTTTGTTATAAGTACCGGTAATATTGGTTATAAAACAAACGATTATGCTGCACGAGAATTATATAATTGATAGCAAAGGGCAGAAAATTGCAGTACAGATTCCTATAAAAGTTTATGAAAAGCTACTAGCTGATTCGGAAGAACTTGAAGATATTAAGGAATACAAAAAAGTAAAATCACAGAAAAGTGACCCAATCCCCTTTGAACAGGCTTTCAAGGAAATTGCATCACTTTAATCAAACAATTTCAATACCATGCTTTTCAATTTCAATAAGAAACCCACCCGGATCGTTATCTTTTTCTATCAATATCGGCTCAATTCTATCGTCAATCTGCCTTCGCAATTTCCATAATAGTGGTTGAATGGCAAAAAAATCATCCCCGATATCTTTTACGATTATAGCCACATCAATATCACTATCGGGACGAAATTCGTTTTTTGCATACGAGCCAAACAAAAATACCTTCTCGAGAGAAATATGCTTTTTCAGTAAAACACAATATTCCTTCACCTTATTTATAGCCTCTCCTTTATCCATTGCTGAAGATTAAACAACCTAAAACCTTATAAGTAACCCGGTTTGAGCGGCGATATTAAATGACACACCCTGATCGGATATTGTTGAGGCGTTTCCTGAAAACACTGTCCTGCCTGTGAATATATCAACTCCTGTAACAGCTTCGTCCTTCCATATATCAAGGTTAGTTACCACATCATGGGGCAGTTTCAGTGTTACATCCTTATTCTCCCTGGCAAAATTGGCCACCACCAGAAAACGGCTCTCATCATCATACCTCAGAAACGAATACACAAATCTGTGGTCATACACAACACCATCGTGCTGAAACCAGGTAAGGTCGTAAAAATTGCCATTCTGCAATGAGCTAAACCGCTGTATGGTTGTAAACAAAGTAACGTACCATTCGCGCAGTTCGCGGGCATCATCAGGCAATAGTGCACCGTCATATTTGTGGTCATTTATAAACTTCTGCCATAACTCAATTCCCCAGTAATCGAAAATGGTGGTGCGCCCGTCACGACCGCTGAAACCTTCACTATCCATGCCCGGCTCGCCAATCTCCTGTCCAAAATAGACCATCAGAGCACTGTTACGGTTAAAAAGTGCCGAAACCAGCACTCCCGGAAGAGCAGCTTTACCACTTCCCACAAAAAACTGAGACGCAAGCCTCTGTTCGTCATGATTTTCGAGGAATAACAACATTCTGTCCTCCACATCGCCATTCATCTGCCACACCGAGCATAAATCGGATGCCATACGCTCACCCTGCATCACACTCCCCAGGCAGTTGTAAAAGCCCTCTTTATCATACAGATAATCAAAACCTGCAGCCAGATACTCTCTGTAAAGCGACAGATTATAAGTTTCGGCAACAA
>JBDHYS010000055.1:0-7817 GCA_039811505.1 Paludibacteraceae bacterium
AAGATGTATATTCATTAAAAATTTGTTCATCAACCCTTCCATCTTCTTCTAACGCAAAAGCATCGTATTTACTCGCCAGAAGCAGAATGTTGTAAATCCGATGTCGCATTAAATTAGCGAAGGTTGTATCTTTGAAATAAAGTTTTTTGAGGCTGTTTGTATTCATTTCTTACAAGATTGGAACTTAAATGAGGAAAAATTTAGTTGCACTTTTGAGATTGCAAATTCATTTGCAAATATACATTTTTATTCTTGTTCTTGATGATAGGAAAGTTAATAGAAATCCAATACAAAATTTTCTATCTTTTACATATAATTGAAAGAAAACTCCGTTTTTCATCCTTTATATCCTGAATTTCTACATAAAACCATCAATTAAAACAATTTTGAAATCTTTTAAAACAATATTAAACCTCTGAAACAAAATAGCACCTTACATTTGCATCATAATTTTTATAACAATAAACATAAAAAAACATTATTATGAAAAAAATTACATTTTTAGTTATCGCTTCGTTATTATTTATGACGTCCGTAACAGCACAACGCATCGGTGCAAATGGTATCACGGTAGAAGGTTTAACTCCACTCACACCAGTTGGAGCATTCAATCCAACTAATAATGATGCATCAAAACCGGGAGATGCACAAATGGTTTTTCCAGCAGGAACCGACTTGTCTAATGTGAGTGTAACAATTAGTGCAGGAGCTGACGCAGAAGTAATTTCACCTATTCCACTACCAAAAGATTGGACATCAACGGTAAAAAACATCAAAATAGAAAAGACAGACAAAACTGCTTGGGCAATGTACGATGTAACGCTAAAAACAATAAAACCTGCTGCTTTACCGCTCGAAATTAAAACAGGAGCTGGAAATTTTGACAGTAATTCTTGGACAAACCAAACTGTTGGTTGGGCTGGTGCTGCTATTGACAAAAATCAAAATTTAATTCGTTTTGGATCTGCAAATCGTTCTTTTGTTGTGGCATTTACAGATGCTCCTGATTCATTGTATTATACTTTGAAATTCTTAGCATCTCCTTGGGACACAGGAAACGTATTTGATGTTGATGGCTCTGCTGACGGAATAAATTGGACTTCAATCCATCAATACAATGGAGATAATGCAATGCCGGGAGCTTCACCTGCAGTTGTTGCAAAATTTGAAATTAATCCAACTTATCGTTATATCCGTTGGAATTACACAACTCGTAAATCTGCAAACGTATCTCTTGAAAACATTAAAGTAACATTAAACCCTCAAAGTGGTGTAAATAATCATTGGGTAAATCGTGTGAATTTGTATCCAATTAACAGCAACACATTGCATCTTGACAATGCAGAACACGCAGCTTCCATCCAACTTTACACATTGACGGGTGCAAAAGTGATGGAACAAGCAACTCCAAGTTCCACAATTAAATTTGAAAATACGTCTGGAATGTATATAGGTATAATTAAGATGAAAGACGGTAGTGTTATTTCAAAAAAGTTTATCAAATAAGATACACACACACTAATAAAAAAACTTCAGGTCTTCCTTTTTGAAAATTGGATGATCTGAAGTTTTGTTTTTTAAATACAATACTGTATTTTTGTTGTAATTAACTGATAGTAATATCAAAATAAAACAAAATATGCTACAACAAAAATGGTGCTTAGGGCTTGTATTTCTGTTTTTATCTCATTTCGGAGCTTTTTCAAATGGCAATAAAGAAAAACACTTTTCAACCATTGCACTGCAAGATGGCATAACTCAAAGCACCGTAATATCCATTGTGCAAGATAGAGATGAAAATATGTGGTTTGCCACATTTGATGGACTAAACAGATACGATGGATATTCTTTTACACATTATCAATACGACTCGAAAAATAAAAACTCAATTATGAGTGATGAGCTGCGAGTACTTTTCAAAGACGTAAAACAAGAAATTTGGATTGGTTCGAAACGTGGTTTGTCGCATTATATCTATGAAAAAGACCATTTTGAAAATTTCATTTTAACCAACAGCAAAGATAATTCTATTCAGATTAATACGATCATTGAATTGAATAGCACAACACTTCTTTTAGGAACAGAAACAGGATTATTCACTTTCGACAAACAAAAAAAAGAGTTCAAAACTTTTGAAAGTACGCTTTCTTCTAATATGTTCGTACGAAACCTATGTAAAATCGAAGACAAAATTTTAATTGGAACCAACAAAGGACTTTTTCTGTATCATCAAAAACAGAATCAAGTAATTCCGATCAATTCAAAACTACGGAACATTGATGTTCAGGTAATTTTAACGCAATCTGAATCTCGAATTTGGATAGGGACAGAAGGAGATGGTTTGTTTTTATTGAACTTGCAAAGTGGTGAATTAAAACAATTCAAACATCAAGAAGGGAATGAAAATTCCATTAGCTCCAACTACATACGCTCTCTAATTTTAGACACCCATTATCAGCTTTGGATTGGAACATTCAACGGATTGAGCATTTTGAACAACAGCGATGATACTTTTTCAAACTTTCAGCACAACTATCTGGCAAAGAAATCATTGAGCCAAAATTCCATCCGCTCGCTTTATATGGATTCACAAGGTGGAATTTGGTTAGGAACATATTACGGAGCCATCAATTATTACCATGCTCTAAAAAATCAATTTGGTCATATTCAGCAAGCTCCCTACATCAACTCACTCAACGACCGAGTTGTAAGCTGCATTGTAGAAGATAAAAACGGAGAAATTTGGATTGGCACCAACGATATGGGAATTAACATTTACAATCCAACGACCAAGAAATACAAATACATCAACAAAGAAAATTCTCCCAATTTAATTTCCAATAATATTAAAACATTTTTACTTTCAAATGACGGAAAAAGCATATATGTGGGTTCGCACGGTGGCGGATTGGTAAAAATAGAGAAAGAAACTGGGAAAGTGATCCGAATTCCAAATTTTGACCGACTAAATTCTGCAAATGTGTACTCACTTGCTTATGATAATGAAGGAAATGTGTGGATTGGAACACTAATGGGATTACACATTTACAATGAAACAACGCAAAAAATAATGGAGCTGAAAACTCCCTTTTTATCTTCATCGCAAATTATGTATCTGAAAAAAGATACGCACAATCAAATGTGGATTGGAAAAGATAAATCTTTTTCTGTCTATTCTCTTGACAAAAAAGAGTTGAGAAACATTAAAGACGATGACTTGAGCGAAACAAGCATTAATTCTATATACGAAGACACTAAGCATCGAATTTGGATTGCCTCCAACAGAGGATTAATCCAATATCTAAACAATGGAAAAATTAGAACATACTCACAATCATCCGGTTTGCCAAGCAATAGAGTGTATAGTATTTTAGAAGATTCTTTCGGTAGATTATGGTTAAGCACTTCAAATGGAGTTTCAAATTTCAATCCGGACACGAGAGAATTTCAAAACTACACCAATGAAGATGGAATTCCTTTCAGACAATTTAATATGTATTCATTCTGTTCACTTAAAAATGGTATGATGTGGTTTGGGGGTGTAAATGGAATTTTGACATTTTATCCGGAGCTGCTGATCGACAACCCTTACACTCCACAACCGAGAATAAGCAGAATAGAAGTGCAAAATAAAACAGTGCTTCCTTTTGATGACACTAAAATATTGAAAAACAACATCTATGAAACGGATTTTCTAAAAATTCATTCAAAATTCTCCACTTTTTCATTAGAACTTAATGTTACAAATTATTTGTCAAATCAGCACAACACTTTTGCTTATCGACTTAAAGGATTTGAAAAAGAATGGAGGACTACAACCTCCCACCGAACCATTTCATATTCAAATTTAAGTTACGGAAAATACAAATTTGAGATTAAAGCTGCTAATAATGATGGAAAATGGAACAACTCAATAAAGACAATCACCATTAAAATTTTGCCAAAATGGTATCAAACTTGGTATTCAAAAATTATATTCTTTTTACTTGCTCTCTTTATAGGATATCATATTTTCCGTTTTTTCCGTCAGCGAGAATTGATGAAACAACAGCTTTATTACGAGCGATTGGAAAAAGAAAAAATGGAAGAGGTAAATCAAATGAAATTGCGATTTTTTATCAACATTTCTCATGAATTTAAGACACCACTTACTCTTATTTTATCACCAATTCAAGAATTATTGAGTAAAACAACTGAGAAATGGCAAAAAACACAATTAATTTATATTCAAAAAAATGCTAACAAACTACTCCACTTAGTCAATCAATTGATGGATTATCGAAGAGCTGAATTGGGCGTTTTTGAACTCAAAGTTGGAAAATATATTATCTCTCGTCTTGTTTACGATACTTTTATTCTGTTTGATAAATATGCAAAAAGAAAAAACATCGATTATTTGTTTTTAGACCACACTGGAGATAAAGAATTTTTGATTGATAAAAATTATTTTGAAATTATACTTACCAATTTACTTTCCAATGCGTTCAAATTTACCCCCGATGGAGGAAGCGTTACAGTAAGAATTGAAGAAGATATTAATTTCTTTTATCTTGAAGTTTCGGACACAGGTGAGGGAATTTCAAAAGAGGAACATAAACTTATTTTTGAACGTTTTTATCAAGTAGATACTTCCAATAATATCGGTTCGGGAATTGGTTTATCGTTGATAAAGAGATTAGTAGAACTTCATCACGGACACATAAAAGTTGATAGTGAAAAAGGGAAAGGAAGCACTTTTTCTATCTATTTTCCACAAGATGTTGATGCGTACAATCCAAATGAATTGGAGCTAAAAGACGAAAAACAAATTTCTGCTGAAAAAAACTCAAAACTCGATTTTATATTGGGAGAATTTGATGATCAACAAATTGAAACAGAGGAAGAAAATGAAGAAAAATCAGCTACAATTCTAATTGCAGAAGATAATCTTGAAATCCAACAATATCTTCAAGAACGATTATCGAAGAAATACAATGTTATACTTACAAGAAATGGAATAGAAGCCCTTGAAACATTGAAAAACGAAGAAGTAGATTTAATTCTTTCCGATGTAATGATGCCCGAAATGGACGGAATAAAACTTTGCAAAACCGTGAAACAAAACATTAGGACTTGCCACATTCCATTTATTATTCTTTCGGCAAAATCAAACTTGGAAGATCAGTTGCAAGGATTGGAAGTAGGTGCAGATGATTATGTAGCCAAACCGTTTACTTTTTCAGTTTTGAGTATGAAAATACAGAATATGCTGAAATCACGCCAGCGTATTTTAGGATTCTACTCTAAAACTTCGGAAGTTGAACCGGAAAAAATCACTTTCAACGCAATGGATGAGCAACTTTTGACAAAAGCAAAGAAAATTGTTATGGATAATCTTGCCAACAGTG
Organism: Paludibacteraceae bacterium; assembly: GCA_039811505.1. Taxonomy (GTDB): domain Bacteria; phylum Bacteroidota; class Bacteroidia; order Bacteroidales; family Paludibacteraceae; genus UPXZ01. The sequence continues at coordinate 5,388 of JBDHYS010000055.1, forward strand.
AATTTTCTGTCGATTTATTTTGCTCTGAAATGGGCATGAGTCGCTCAAATCTACATTTAAAATTAAAAGCAATTACCGGAGAATCAACCATCGATTTCATCAAAAAAATCAGATTCAATGAAGCTTGCAAATTACTTTTAGACGGAAGACACAACATTGCTGAAGTAAGCACCATGGTTGGATTTAACACACCTTCTTATTTTGCTACAAGTTTTAAGAATTATTTCGGATATTTACCTACAGAATATGTGAAAAATCGAAGACATCAACAAAATTGATATTTTTATGAGTATTTTTAAACTCCAATGATGAATTAAAGTATTTTATTTGCATTGAGTTTCTACGCAATTTTTTTAACGTTGAAATAAAATCAATTAAAATAAAATACATTCAAATGAAAAAAACAATCTTATCATTAAGCTTTCTGCTTATAATTATTGGATTTAATTCCTGCAATCAGAACACACAGTGGATTGATTCAAGCATCGAAACGGCTGCTTATCAATTAAAAATGCAAGCAGAGGAAATTGGCGATTCGGCAAAACTTCCTCGTTCTATCAAAAACGACAAAATCAGATTAGAAGATTTATACGATTGGACAAGCGGATTTTTCCCCGGTAGCTTGTGGTATATGTTTGAACTTACACAAGACAAACTTTACGAAGAACAAGCAAGAAAATTTACCGATTTACTTTATAACTTAAAAGATTATAAAGGAACTCACGACTTAGGATTTATGGTCTATTGCAGCTATGGAAATGGCTACAGATTAACAGGAGACACAGCGTATATTCCGGTTCTTGTACAAACTTCAGACAATTTAATTTCGCGTTTCAATGAAACTACGCAAACTATCCGTTCTTGGGATTTTGGAGAATGGCAATATCCTGTTATCATTGATAATATGATGAACTTGGAATTACTTTTCTGGGCAAGCGAATATACCGGTGATTCTAAATACAAAGATGTGGCACTTCGACATGCCGACACAAGCATGAAAAATCATTTTAGAGATGATTTCTCTTCTTATCACGTGATTGACTACGACACAATTTCGGGTGATGTTCGTTCAAAGGGAACTTTTCAAGGATATGCTGATGACAGCTCTTGGGCACGTGGTCAAGCTTGGGGAGTTTATGGCTACACAGTTTGTTATAGAGCTACAAAAGATCAAAAATATTTGGATTTTGCAAATGAAATTGCTCAGTATATTATTAGAAATGTAACAACAAAAGATTTAATCCCTTATTGGGATTACAACGCTCCTGATATTCCAAACGCACCACGCGATGCTTCAGCAGCTGCTGTAACAGCTTCAGCCTTATTAGAGCTAAGTCAATACGATGCTACGCACAGCAAACAATATTTAAATTACGCTACATCTATTCTAAGAAATCTTTCAACAAGTAATTATTTGGCAAATAAAGGCGAAAACCTTGGATTTGTGTTGAAACATTCGGTTGGACATCTTCCTGCAAATTCAGAAATTGACACTCCGCTTAATTATGCCGATTATTATTATATAGAAGGTTTGAAAAGATTGAAAGATATGTCAAAATAACAAGGAAAAACGGACTTAAACACACAAAGACAAAACACAACCAAATATAACATTAGAATATGAAAAAGATAGCATTCTTTATAACAGCAGCATTAATAACACTTTCACTTCACGCACAAACTTTTCAAAAAGAGGTGTTTTCTATCCTCGATTTGGAGCAACCAGCACTAAAAGAAGTTAAAAAACTACACATAGAAGGAAAAGATAACGAAGCAGCAAAAGCACTTTTAGAATATTACAGGACAAGAGAAAACGTAAAACATCCGGAAGTTGATTTGAACAATGTAAAAATATCAAAAGAAGACCAGAAATGGGCTGACGATGGATTAAAACATATATTCTTTGTTCACAAAGGCTATCAACCATCTTATTTTTATGGAGATGATATCAATTGGAAATATTGGCCTGTGCAAGACAACGAACTTCGCTGGCAACTTCATCGCCACAAATGGTGGAGCCCAATGGGAAAAGCGTATCAAATTTCTAAAGATGAAAAGTATGCAATAGAATGGACAAAACAATACATTGATTGGATTCAAAAAAATCCACTTGTTACTTTAACAAAAGAAGAGCGTAAAAGCGCCACCAAAGAACAATTGGAACAAATCGAAAACGTAAGATTTGCGTGGCGCCCTTTGGAAGTGAGCAATCGGATTCAAGATCAGACCAATCAATTTATGTATTTTGTTTCAAGTCCTAATTTTACACCAGAGTTTTTGACGGAGTTTTTAGTAAACTATAATCGTCAAGCTGATCACATTATGGGGAATTTCTCTGAGCAAGGAAATCACCTTTTGTTCGAAGCTCAACGAATGATTTATGCCGGAACTTTTTTCCCTGAACTCAAAAAAGCCGAATCTTGGAGAAGA
>JBDHYS010000056.1:0-7786 GCA_039811505.1 Paludibacteraceae bacterium
TTGAATGCTTCTTAGGAGCACGAGTTCTGTACCCTTTTGCTAGCAATCCTTTACGTGAGCGTGGATGTCCACCGGATGCACGTCCTTCACCACCACCCATTGGGTGATCGACAGGGTTCATTGCAACACCTCTCACTCTTGGACGACGACCAAGCCATCTACTACGACCTGCTTTACCTGATCTTTCTAATGCGTGATCTGAGTTACCTACACTACCAACAGTTGCTTTGCATGCGGAAAGGATTTTTCTCACTTCGCCGGAAGGTAATTTTACTACTACATATTTACCTTCTCTTGATGTTAATTGAGCAAAAGTTCCCGCTGAACGAGCCATTGATGCTCCTTGTCCCGGACGCAATTCAATATTGTGAATTACTGTTCCAAGTGGGATGTCTTGCATAAACAACGCATTTCCAACCTCTGGAGCTACATCTGCTCCTGATTGAACTACTTGACCTACTTGCAATCCATTAGGAGCAAGAATATAACGTTTTTCACCATCAGCATAATACAATAAAGCAATACGAGCCGAACGATTTGGATCGTATTCTATTGATTTTACTGTAGCGGGCACACCGTCTTTGTTACGCTTAAAGTCAATTACTCTATATTTTCTCTTATGTCCTCCGCCAAGATAACGCATGGTCATTCGCCCTTGATTGTTGCGACCACCGCTTCTGTAATTAGCTCCTGAAATAAGAGATTTCTCTGGTGCACTCGCAGTAATTGTGTCGAATGTACCAATAATTTTGTGTCTCTGCCCCGGTGTTGTGGGCTTTAATTTACGTACAGCCATTTAATTTATTTTGATTTATTTTTATCAAATATCTAAAACTGATACAAATTAGATGTTACTAAAGAAGTCGATTGTGTCTCCTTCTTTAAGCGTTACGATTGCTTTTTTGTAAGCACTTGTAGCTCCTTTGTTAAATCCACTTTTTGTGTAACGGATTCTCTTTTTAGGTGCTACGATTAGTGTGTTTACATCTGTTACTGTAACATTGTACATCGCTTCAACAGCTTTTTTAATCTCAATTTTGTTTGCATCTTTATCAACTTTAAGTGCATAGCGATTTAGCTTCTCACTTAGAAGAGACATTTTTTCAGTAATGATTGGTTTAATTATTATTGACATACCTCTAAACCTCCTATGCTTTAAAATTTTGTTCTAAAACCTCAATTGAATTTTCAGTAAATACTACATTAGAAAAATTCATTATGAGATAAGTATTTAATTCAGACACAGTTACAACTTTTGTTCTTGTCAAATTTCGAGCCGACAAATATACGTTTTTATTTCCATTTGACAAAACGAAAAGTGTCTTTTTATCAGCAAGTTGCAAGTTATTTAAAATTTCAACAAAACTTTTTGTTTTTGGCGTTGCTAATTCAAGTTCATTAAGCACAACGATATTATTGCCCTTTGCTTTATATGAAAGAGCTGATTTGCGTGCCAATTGTTTCACTTTTTTATTTAACTTAAAGCTGTAATCACGTGGAACGGGACCAAATATTCGTCCTCCTCCAACACGGATTGGTGATTTTATATCGCCTGGGCGAGCTCCACCGCTCCCTTTTTGACGTCCCAATTTACGTGTACTTCCTTTTACTTCACTACGTCCTTTTGTTTTATGAGTTCCTTGACGTTGGTTTGCCAAATATTGTTTCACATCTAAATAAATAGCATGGTCATTTGGCTCAATACCGAAAATAGAATCATTTAATGATATCTTTTTTCCTGTTTCTTTTCCTTTTATATCTAAAATACCCAGTTCCATGATTATTTATTGATGATTACAATTGAACCTTTAGCTCCCGGAACAGACCCTTTAACAACAAGTAAATTGTGTTCTGAAACTACTTTTAATATTTGAAGGTTTTGCATGGTTACGCGTTCACCACCTGTGCGTCCGCCCATTTTCATTCCTTTCATAACTCGTGATGGCCATGATGATGCACCAAGTGATCCCGGAGCGCGAAGACGGTTATGTTGACCGTGTGTTTGATCTCCTACTCCTGAGAAACCATGGCGTTTTACAACACCTTGATGACCTTTACCTTTTGAAGTTCCAATTACATCTACATAGATGTCGGCTTCAAAAACATCTCCAACGGTGATTACTTCACCTAATTTGAATTCTCTGTCTATTTCTTTGAACTCAACCAAGTGGCGTTGTGGAGTAACTCCAGCTGCTTTGAAATGACCTGCTTCTGCTTTTGTTGTGTGTTTGTCCGTTTTAGCTTGGAAGCCTAATTGAACAGCAACATAACCGTCATTTTCAAGAGTTTTAACTTGAGTAACAACACAAGGACCTGTTTCGATAACAGTGCATGGTATATTTTTTCCATCGGCACTGAAAACGGAAGTCATTCCGATTTTTTTTCCTATTAATCCTGGCATTTCAATACTTATAAACTTTCTAATCTAAAAGATTTTGAAAGAATTGTTACTAATTATTATTTATTTAATTTTTATTCTTTATCAAAAAAAACTCACTACTTAAACTTTAATTTCTACATCAACTCCACTTGGCAATTCAAGTTTCATCAGCGCATCAACAGTTTTACTTGTTGAGCTATAGATATCAATTAAACGTTTGTAAGACGAAAGCTCGAATTGCTCGCGTGATTTTTTGTTCACAAACGTGGAGCGGTTCACCGTAAAAATACGTTTGTGCGTTGGCAATGGAATTGTACCACTCACTACGGCTCCAGTAGCTTTTACTGTTTTTACAATTTTTTCTGCAGATTTATCTAACAGATTATGATCGTACGATTTTAGTTTGATTCTAATTTTTTGACTCATTTTCTATTTTTAGTTTAATAATTTATAATGTTATATGAATTTCACCACATTTAAGAGTCATTCGCTAAATAGGATGAAATTCTTATTTATTTTACAGTAATTCTACTTTCCCCCCTGCATCAGCAACTACTTGCTTTGCTATTGAAGCTGAAAGTTCTGCATAATGGGAAAATTCCATTGAAGAAGTAGCACGACCGGAACTGATTGTACGAAGTGCCGTAACGTATCCAAACATTTCTGAAAGTGGCACTTTTGCTTTCACAATACGTGCACCTGTTCTGCTTGAATCCATTCCTTCCACTTGTCCTCTTCGTTTGTTCAAATCACCAATAACATCACCCATATTTTCTTCTGGTGTAACCACTTCAATTTTCATGATTGGCTCCATTAAAACCGGCTTTGCTTTGGCACAAGCATTTTTATATGCTAATTGAGCACAAATTTCAAATGACAATTGATCAGAGTCAACTGCGTGATATGAGCCATCTATTAATGTTACTTTTAACGTATCTAACGGATAGCCTGCTAACACACCATTTTTCATTGCCGCTTGGAATCCTTTTTGAACAGATGGGATAAATTCTTTTGGAATATTTCCACCTTTTACAATATCCACAAATTGTAAAGAACCTTCGAAGTCGGAATCTACAGGTTCGATTTTCACAATGATGTCAGCAAATTTACCACGACCTCCGGATTGCTTTTTATAAACCTCACGCAATTCAACAGGTTGAGTTATCGCCTCTTTATAAGCAACTTGTGGACGTCCTTGATTACATTCAACTTTGAACTCTCTTCTTAATCTGTCGATGATAATCTCCAAGTGAAGCTCACCCATTCCACTGATTACGGTTTGTCCTGATTGTTCATCAGTATGAACAGTAAATGTTGGATCCTCTTCTGCTAATTTTGACAATCCCAAACCCAACCGATCCAAGTCCTTTTGTGTTTTTGGTTCAACAGAGATACCAATTACAGGTGTTGGAAAATCCATCGATTCTAAAGTAATCTTATGTGATTCATCACAAAGTGTATCTCCTGTACGAATATCCTTAAATCCAACTCCTGCACCAATATCGCCAGCAGCAATAAATTCTACCGGATTTTGTTTATTCGAGTGCATTTGGAAAATTCTCGCAATACGTTCCTTCTTTTCAGATCGCGTATTAAACACATAGGAACCTGCATTAAGCTGTCCGGAATAGACACGGAAGAAACATAAACGGCCAACGTAAGGATCGGTTGCAATTTTAAACGCAAGTGCTGTTAATGGTTCATCAACATCAGGATGGCGAATAATTTCTTTTTCCGGGTTGTTTGGGTCAGTTCCAATAATTTCTGGGGTATCCAATGGGCTTGGTAAAAACTCACAAACCGCATCTAACATCGTTTGAACACCTTTGTTCTTAAATGATGAACCACAAATTATTGGATTAATTTTCATATCCAATGTCCCTTTTCGAATAGCGGAGCGTATTTCATCTGCTGTCAACAAACTTGGGTCATCAAAATATTTCTCCATTACCACATCATCAAACTCTGCGCAAGCTTCAAGCATTTTATCACGCCATTCTTGAGCTTCACCTAAAAGATTAGCAGGAATTTCTTCAACGTGATATTCAGCACCCATCGTTTCATCATGCCAAAGGATAGCTTTCATTTCAATAAGATCAACGACGCCTTTGAAAGTTTCTTCTGCACCAATTGGGATTTGAATTGGACAAGGAGTTGCTCCTAACACATCTTTTATTTGACGTACAACTTCAAAGAAATCGGCTCCCGAGCGGTCCATTTTATTTACATAACCAACACGTGGGACTTTGTATTTATCAGCTTGACGCCAAACCGTTTCGGATTGAGGCTCTACTCCTCCCACCGCACAAAATGCTGCAACTGCACCATCTAAAATACGCAACGAACGCTCTACTTCCACAGTAAAGTCCACGTGTCCGGGAGTGTCGATTAAGTTGATTTTATATTTATTATTTTTATAGTTCCAATACGCAGTAGTAGCAGCCGAAGTGATAGTAATACCTCTTTCTTGCTCTTGGCTCATCCAGTCCATTGTAGCAGTACCTTCGTGGGTTTCTCCAATCTTGTGAGTCAATCCTGTGTAAAACAGAATGCGCTCTGATGTAGTCGTTTTACCGGCATCAATGTGAGCCATAATACCGATATTTCTATTAAATTTTAAATCTGCTTTTGCCATTTAATTCTAATATTCTTTCTTTTATCTTACCTATTATTTATAGCTACGTTCCTAATTAAAATCTAAAATGAGCAAACGCACGGTTAGCTTCTGCCATACGGTGCATATCTTCTTTACGTTTGTATGCTCCACCTTGGTTATTAAACGCATCAATAATTTCGGCAGCTAATTTTTCAGCCATCGAACGACCGCCGCGTTTGCGAGCATAAAGAATAAGATTTTTCATTGAGATAGATTCTTTCCTGTCCGGACGAATCTCTGTAGGAACTTGGAAAGTAGCACCACCTACACGACGTGATTTTACTTCCACTAACGGAGTGATATTTTCAAGAGCTTTCTTCCATATTTCAAGGGGAGATTTTTCTTCGTTAGGAAGTTTTGTTTTTACAACTTCTAACGCATCATAATAGATGCCGAAAGCTATTGATTTTTTACCATCAAACATCAAATGGTTCACAAATCTTGTTACCATTGATTCATTAAAAACCGGATCGGGTATAATGATCCTTTTCTTTGGTTTTGACTTTCTCATTTTAATAAAATTTCCGTTTTTGTTTTTGGGTTGCTTTTAGTTTGCTTCAACTTCTCCTCTGAGAAATTTACTCAACCATCATCTGCTACCTTAAAACTCAAACAAGTTTTTAAACTTGATTTTGTTTAGTTTGTTAGAAAATTGCGGTAATAACCTAAATGTTATCCGAGATTATTTTCCCGAATTATTTTTTCTTACCTTTTGTTGCTGCAGCTGCTTGTCCTGGTTTTGGGCGTTTGGTACCATATTTTGAGCGGCGTTGCGTACGACCGTTTACACCGGCAGTATCCAACGTGCCTCGCACCACGTGATAACGTACACCCGGAAGGTCTTTTACACGACCACCACGCACCATCACGATGGAGTGTTCTTGCAAATTGTGTCCTTCGCCCGGAATGTAGGCATTCACCTCTTTTTGGTTTGTCAAACGCACACGAGCCACTTTACGCATAGCTGAATTAGGTTTTTTAGGAGTAGTTGTATATACACGTACACACACACCACGACGCTGTGGACAAGAGTCCAATGCGGGTGATTTGCTGTTTTCTACAAGTACTTCCCGTCCTTTTCTAACCAATTGTTGAATTGTAGGCATTTCTTTTTAATGTTTGTTTTTTAATAAATACTTCTAAATAATCCATTTAGTTTTTTCCTAAATTGGGTTGCAAAGGTACAAACTTTTTTTTATATAGCAATAGATTGTCCTGAAATTTTAAATAATTATCGACTTCAATTGTCAAATAAAAAGGGAAAATATGGATTTTGGAAGTGTTGATGCGATTATTTTTGTCAAAAATTAACGAAAAAAAATCGGAAAAATTAAAATTGTTCTTTTCTTACTCCTTTTTTATTATTTCAATTTTCTGAATCCAGCAAACTGCTTCTTCTTGCGTAAGCATCGTAACCTTTTCATTTACGAGGACAATTCGATAGGTAATGTAAAACTTTATCCTAAGTAGTCAATCCTTAACAAGTCTGTATGTTTTGGCTTCCTGTATTGCTTCTTTCAAATAATCGACAGAAAGTTGTAAATTATTGTTCGCAGAATGAATCTGTCCTAAATAATTATGGCAAAACAAAAGTGTTTTGCTATCTTTTATTTCATGCGTTGCCATAATCTGAACTGCTTCTTTTATTGGTGCATACACCGCGCTATCGGTAATTCCTGCGGTATCGTACAACTCCCTGATACATCAGCGAGCGGGCATAGGGGTTGGGATATTTCTTTTTGTGTTTGTAAAGTATCTTTACAGATTTATTAATCTGGCTGTCGGATGTAAAATCAACGCCATTTTTGTCTTCTGCTATGGTTTGAAGCTTATCGCTATGCCCTTTGTTGAATGAAGATAGTCGTCTGGTCGATATGGTTCTCAGGCTATCCAACACCATTTGCGGTACACTGTCCAATTGAGCGTCTAACGCGATTAGTCGCCCTGTAATCACTTGTTGGCTGCTGTTGTTTGTGCAGCCGGACAGAGCGGCTATACCAGTAATCAGAACAATCCAAAAAGTAAGAGACTGTATATTTTTCATGTTGAATGTAGTTCGTATTCTATTGCAAAGATACGGATTAATGGTCAATGATGATCGATTGAACGATTAAACAATCAACATACTTTTATAGCACGGTATTTGCTTTTTTAATCTGTAATCTTGAATATTCAAATTTTTAAAAGAAAAAAGTTATGAAACACCGAATTATTGAAGCTGCAGTTTTAGCAGTAGGATTTGTATTGTTGGGTTTTTTTATCCAAAAAGGGATAAGCGATTATGCTAAAAAAGACCGAGTAGTAAATGTGAAAGGATTGGCAGAAATGGAAGTAGCTGCCGATAAAGTAATTTGGCCCATTGTGTACAAAGAGGTTGGCGATGATCTGATAGCAATTTATGACAATTTGAATAGAAAAAACCAAATTGTGGTTGATTTTCTAAATAAAAACGAAATTGGTGAGGAAGAAATTTCGATATCAGCCCCGTTAATTGTCGATATGGAAGCGGAACGATACAACAACAACACAACTCCGTACCGGTACAATGTAACTTCTGTTATTACGGTCAGTTCCAGCAAGGTGGATTTGGTGCGAAAACTCATCAGCCAACAAGGGAGTTTATTGAAAAAGGGTGTTGCGGTAATTGGTGGCGATTATCAATATACTGTTCAATATTTATTTACCAAACTGAATGAGATAAAGCCGAAAATGATTGAAGAGGCGACAAAAAATGCACGCGAAGCCGCAGA
>JBDHYS010000057.1:0-7733 GCA_039811505.1 Paludibacteraceae bacterium
TTTTTTGTAAATTGGTTTTACAAAATTATATCTTACATCGTTTGGATATTTTTCATACAAATCATTCAAAGGATCTGATGAAAAAACTTCTCCCCATCCGACTCCATCGTTGAGATACATAGATGCGATGGAAGATTGACCACGTGTTTCAATTGCAGTATGTGTAACAGCCCATAAAGTTTCTCGCGAATTTAATGAGTTAGCGAACATTCCTGCTAATCCTTCTTTTGATTCTAATTTTGAAGATGGTGTTGCTCCTCCAAGCATTTCGTTCACTAATTTGATAACTTCATCATTCTTTTCCATATAGAGATAAACTCTTGAGAGCAATCCCTGTGCTGCTTCTTTTGATGCGTAACCGGCATCTCCTCTTCGGGTGCCTTTATCCATCAAGCGAATTGCGTTTTTTAAATCACTTTCTATCTGATCATACACTTGTCCAACCGTGGCTCTGGTTGTTTCCTCTGTATTGGTTGAAGTTCTTAATACAACTCCGGGATTATCTCTTCCATGTGAATATGGTTTTGCGTAAAGTGTTACTAAATTAAGATGAGCAATTGCCCGTAGAAAATAGTTTTCACCTTTTAAATGGTCAGAATCGACTGATGCCACATCTACAACTGCTTCTATCACCGAGTTTGTACCATAAATTATTCGATAAGAGAGCCACCAGAGTGTTGTAACATTTTTTAGTGTAGAATTTGTTCCATACACAGTTGCTTCATAAAGCACATCGGTTGTTCTTCCTGATAAGCAGATGTTATCACTTGGAAATTCTGCCATTTGCATAAAGTGGCGTATGTAAGAATTTCCGCTGGCATAGAATCCTTTGTATTCATATTCGTCTTTAAACATTGAATAGTTACCATCTGTAATATAAACAGCACCCCCCGGATCTTTTGAAAGTTGTTCGGGTGTCATTGCGTCTGATGGGAAAAAATCTAAATCACAAGACGTAAGCGCTATTGCTGCAATAAGATATATTATTATTTTTTTCATTGTCGTATTTTTTCTTTTTTGATTAATAGATTTTCAAAGTTTAGAAACTAATTTCTATTCCAGCTAAATATTGTCTGCTTATAGGATACGTTTTGCTGTATAAACCGGCTAACTGATCTCCTCTTGTTCTTAAATTCACCTCTGGATCCATTCCGGAGAAATTGGTTAAAGTAAATACGTTGTCAGTGGTAAGATATACTTTACAACTATTTATACTCACTTTTTTCAATAAATTTACAGGCAATTTATATGCTAAAGTTATATTTTTAACCCTAAAAAAGCTTCCATCTTCAAGGTATCTTGAGGAAACGCTATTTGAAGCCTTATTTCCATTCATCACTAATTTAGGGTGCGTTGCCACATCTCCCGGATTTTCCCAGCGTGTCCAACCCAATTTGCTGTTCTCTAGCGACATTTGATTGTATCCTAAATAAGCTCCATCTGCATCCATTGACAAGCGGTCGTAGTTGAATAATCTATTGCCATACACAAAGTTAGTATTGATATTCAATTCAAAATTACGGTAGTAAAGATTGTTGATAAATCCTCCACTGAAAACAGGTGTTGCTTTTCCTACAACTTGATAGTCTGCATCTTTGAATACGTTGGTGGTCGTTCTGTCAATAATGTTTCCTTCTGAGTCTTTTACGAGTTTTTCCCATAATGGATCTCCATTGTTTTCATCTACGCCCATCCATTTTGGCATATACCAACTGTAAATGTCTTGTCCACGCTTCACTTCTTGTTTTACAGAACTTTGCGATTGTAAGAATGGTTTGTCACCGGGGGTTTCGATAACAGTGTTTTTATTGAAACCAATGTTAAATCCAGTTTTCCATAAGAAATTTTTGGTCGAAATATTGTTTGTGTTCAATTGTAATTCTATTCCTTGATTTCGCACACTACCTACGTTTGCAGTTTTCTCAAAGAATCCTGTTGATGGTGCAACCGGTATTTCGAGTAATAAATCTCTGTTATCAATATTGTACACATCAATGTTCAATTCTACATTTTTCCAAAGATTAATATCAATTCCAGCACCAGCCATGTATGCACTTTCCCATCCTAAAAATGGATTTGCTAATCTTTCGGGAGTTGCTCCTACAATATCGTTGTATGTGCTATTCAATGAGAACATCGACATATATCTAAAACTTCCAATATTTGAATTTCCGGTAACACCATAGCTTGCGCGAAGTTTTAAGAAAGTGATAACATCATTGTATTTCAAAAAATCTTCTTGACTAATTAACCACGATACGGCTCCTGATGGGAAATAACCGATGCGCTTTTGGGGTCCAAATTTTGAACTCGCATCGGCTCTGTAAGAACCGGTAGCAAAATATTTGCCGGCATACGAATATTGTACTTGTCCAAAAACAGACCAACCAGCACCCGGAGATGAATAACCAGATATTGAATTCATTGCCGACGCACTTAAAGCATCTTTTCCAATTGGCATTCCAATACCAGAAGCAGTAGTTTCATCTGTGTTATAAACTCCCCATTCCCAACCTAACAATCCGTTTATATTATGATATCCAAATGTGTTGTTTGATTTTAGAATATTAGTTGTTCCAAACGATTCACTCAATCCGATTCCATTGTAAATATATCCTTTAGAATAAGAGGAATTGAATGAACGAGGGTCGATAAAACGTGCATATCGATAGGAACTTTGATCGAATCTATTTGTTGTGTTAAAAACTAACCAATTGTTTATAATCCAATTTAATTGAAAATCAGCAACAATTCCGTGTGAATACGATTTTCCGTAATTATATTGTTCACTATGAAGAGCATTCCATTTGTCTTGTGAATACCATGGTTTATTGTTGTCGGGACGAGTTGCTCCTGAAATTTTAATTAATTCTCCATTGTTATCATAAGGAATATCCCACGGCATTTTTGTGTAAGCATCATTAAGTGTTTCCCAGCCAGATTCTTCTCGTGAGTTGGATTTTGTGTAGGATAATCTGACATTCATATCTAACTTATCATTTAGTTTTGTGTTGAGATTTATTCTTCCAGAATATCTTTCAAAGGCAGTATTTATCAACGTTCCGTCTTCATTGTAATAATCAAGACTTGCAAAATATCCTGTTTTTCCACTTCCACCAGAAGCTGAAACATAATAATTTTGTGTTACGCCTGGTGAGAAAAACGCATTCACCCAATCGAAATCTTTATCCAACAATTCAGCAGGACGCAATTGCTTGAAAAGTGCGGGAGAATACAATTTGCGATGTGTTTCATACAGCTCTTCAGATTTCATTAAAGTGTAGTTGCCATTTAGTACCGATTTTGGTCCAGCTGTAGCTTTGAAATTCACTCTTGTTGGCTGATTAGCAGTGGCAGATTTTGTGGTAACTACGATTACACCGCCCGATGCGGCAGATCCATAAAGTGCTGTTGCTCCGGCATCTTTTAATACGGTAAGTGTTTCCACGTCATTTGGATTAAAACTTCCATAAGGAACTCCATCTACCACATAAAGAGGTTCTGCATCAGCAGTAATTGAACCTGTTCCGCGTATTCTGATTTGAGCTGCTGAACCTGGTTGTCCTGTGGCATTATAAACAACCACACCGGCAGCTTTACCCTGTAGCATGTTTCCGATGTCCGAAGAAGTAACGTCAGTTAAAGCATCAGCAGTTAATGTAACCACCGAGCTCGACAATTCTGCTTTTCTTTGGCTTGAATAACCCATTACAACTACTTCGTCCATTACAAATTCGTCTGGTTGCATAGATAAATTAATTGCACGCTGGGTTTTCACCTCAACTTCAATTGATTTGTAACCTACGGAGGTAATACTTAAAATGCTCTTTTCATTTGGAACTTCGATTTCGAACATTCCATTGACATCCGTAATAGTTCCTTTTGTAGTATTTTTCAAAAGGATTGTAACACCCGGCATTGGTTGATTATCGTCTCCTGATACGATTTTTCCTTTGATGGGGATTTGCGCAAAACTTCCGACTGCCATCACCAAAAGCACCGATAATGTTAGTAGAATTCTTTTTCTTGACATAATTTTTTGGTATTAATTTGTAAGTTTATAATTTATTGTTACTATTTATTTTCTTTCTTCTAAATTTTTATTTTCCTATATTATCTGCAAACCCAACCGATATGATTAGGGTTTGCAGACTCACACCTATTAAAAAACTAAAACCATGCTCTCTTTTTTTTTACTAATAAACTTCAATTAAATAATTACGAGAAAATTTGGGTGTGATTATAGGATTTTTTCCTTCTATCGTATATGTTTTTTTGTCGTCTGTGGTGTATTCACAAACAGTGTAGTTCTTATTTGCGTCCAAACCTCTCAATTCAATCGGTTTTCCATCCCAATTTTCAGCATAAAAGGCGTAATACAATTTATTGTTTTTTTCTAAAACATGCGTTTCTGGTTTATCGTAAGCAATGTCATATAAATTAAGGTATGTTCCTTTGGAAATCATTTTTTCATTGTAGATGCCTACCCATTTTTTATAAAGTTGCTCTTTTTCAGGTGTTAATAAATAACTTGTTTTGACGTTTGGATTGTCTTTTGGATAAGTGAATTTTGACCCAATTACTCCTCCAATGCCTATTTGAGTGCCAAAATCATTCCCATCATTGCTTAATTCGACGTGATCTGCATAATATGCTAAATCTTGTTTGATAGCTCTGTATGCTTTCCCTTTCAAGCGAATTTGAAAACTTGAAGTTGGGTCTGACGCAACAGCCTGATTCATATACGGAATGTTAAAGAAATTGATAGCACAACCACATGGACAATTTTGTATAACTGAGTATGATTTGTACGATTGAGCTGTGTCAAATATTTGTTTGAAATAAGTTGGTAATTGTTCCGCTGCCTGAATTGGATTTTCTAAATTACTTTTTGGATTGTGATCGGGTGGACACATATTTAAATGTTGTCCGTCTAATTTTAATCCATCAAAATTCCAAGTAACAAGAAATCTTTTTAACAAATTGTCTGTGTATTCTTTTGTTGCCGGATTGACGGGTGAAAGATAATAACTATCCCACCATGAAATGTTTCTTGGAATCCATTCATCAGTAAGCAACAATACTTCTGGATTGTTTTTCAGCAAATTAGTGCCCGGATCAGCTGCTAAAGGAGCCCACCATAATTTTGCTTTCAATCCATATTTATGAATTTCATCTGTCAATCTTCTCATGTCTTTGTCGCCATTCGGGAAACGAGAATTTGTGTCCCAGTCGCCTTCTGCAATTTGAAAACCATCGTCCACATCTACCCATTTAAAGCCCAATTCTTTAACTTTTGGTAAAGTCCCGATAATTTCGTCGATTGTAAATGTTCTTTCATATCCCCAAGCACACCAAACCGGTTCATAAGATTCAGGTTGAGTGGCTGGAAATTCAATATTCTTTTCTTTTTGCATGTATTCAGAAAATTGATTCAGAGGATTGAAAAAATCGCCATTATGGATGCTTATAAAAGAAGAATAGGTGTGAATTGTGTCGTTTTTTAAAAATTTTTGAGGTGTTTCATATTCATATTGTAAAGCCATTGTTGCATAATCTTGGTATTTTACCCACTCTACGGGCATGGATACCATTTTTAGTGTGTTTTCGACAATACCGATTGCAATTCCGCCATCTTTTCGCCACAAATTAACCATTGGAATTCCTCCGCCATAATCGGAATTATTCATTCCTAAATAATTCTTTTGATAAAATCCGGGTGTAACAGGCAGAATCCAATCTTTGCGTTCATTTGTTGATGATGGTTGGAAAGACCAAATTTCTTCATTTTCCGATCTGTTTTTTATGTTTATTTGATGATTTTTCCACTCTTTTACTGTAAGTTCCATGTTTCCTTTATTCACATAATAAGTGTCGAAAACCAACATATTCGGGAAGTCTTTGAGTACAGAAATTTTTTGGTGTTTTGTTATTTTAAATCCATCTTTATCGCTTTCTCCTACCAAAGAGTAGATAATGTCTCCATTTGATTCTGTTTTTTCAACCTCTTTCAATTCAAATTCATCAAAAATAGTTTCTTGAGTAATCAATTCATCGGAAACGGAGAAATCAGTGAAAAATTCTGCCGTTTCTGCGTTTAATGAATTGATTTTTATTTTCATCTCTTTGTTTAATTGTAATTCCAAATCACCGCTTTTGATGGTTGCGTCTTTTGAGCAACTTGAAAATATCAGCGCAGACAAGACAATTGCTATTATTGGGTATCGCTTCATGAGTATCTATTTTTAATGTCGTTATTTAGATTTGTTATTTAAAATTTTCTCTGCATTTTTATAATAAATTTTCTTCAAAACTTTATTTGGCAAATTTAATCCACTGTATGCCCAATGGTAGCCATAATTAGGAAGATAGAAATGTTCGTCGTCTGTTTCCAATATTCTAAACGCATACTGGTACATTTCTAATGACATTCCGTTATCTGTCCCAAACAATACTCGGTCGGAGTATTTAATCAAAAATGCCCGTGCTGTTTTGGGTATAGCAGCTGTTTCGCCCATTCTGCCCGCTAAATCAACATATAAATTTGGATATTTATCCAATAATTTTCCTACTCTATTTAAGTCGTGATTCAAATTTAAATAATGACAAGCAATAAATGTTGTTTTTGGGTTTGCAGCTACAGCATTTTCAAGTGATTGTATAAGCCTTTCGAATCCGTATTCTACTTGTAATGAATCAATATGCCAATTTCCGGCTGTTAATAATCCATCATTATGATTGTCCATTTTTTCATACATCCATTTTGGCTCTGCAATATGAATGTTTATAGGCATTTTTAATTCGCCACATTTCTCTAAAAGTGGTTTTAATTTTGGATTGTCAATGTGGATTCCTTTTCCTTTTGTCGGATATCCGTATAAATCACCATCGCCTTTATCGCCCATTTCGCCAACACCAATTGCTCCCAAATTATGATGTTCCACTAACTTTTTTATCGCTTTTTTTTCCCAATCGGGTTTATCAAAATCTGTATAATCAAAACTTGTCCAAAATTCAAATCTGTCTTTAAATGGAGCATATTTTTTTACAAATTCTTCAAAGGGTTTTCCAATCCAGTTGCAGCTCAGCAAGTGCGTTTTTTTTACTCCTGCTGCATCCATATTTGCCACCCAAACACGAATTTCTTCTTCGCTTTTGGCGTAGTCATGTGAATGTACATCTATAACTGGAAATTTGCTTTTTTTTACATCTGTAACCTGTGTGTTGAAAATTGAATTTGGTTGATAATTTTTCAGCAACAACGTGTCAAGTAAATTTTGACCATTTAACTGAAACATAAAAAATCCAATTAAAAGACCAGTAAAGTATGTAAAAAAACGCTTTCTCATTCTTTAAAAATTTACAACTTTGTATTTTTCTTTTAATAATTCCACAACCGGTTTGATTGCCTTTGGAAATACTTTTCTTAAATCAATTTCATCTGAATTAAGCAAGTTTACCTTCAATGCCCTCATAAATGTATCTTTAATTTCGGTTGCCAAATTTACTTTTACAATCCCGTTTTGAATTGCATCTTTCACAATAGAATGCGGTATTCCGGAACTTCCATGTAACACCAACGCTACATCGGTTGCTTTGCGAATCTCTTTTAATCTCTCAATGTCTAATTTTGGAGTGGATTTATAAAATCCATGAGCAGAACCAATGGCAATGGCAAGTGCATCAACTCCTGTCTGTTCTACAAATTTTGAAGCTTCACCTGCAGTTGTAAA
>JBDHYS010000058.1:0-7681 GCA_039811505.1 Paludibacteraceae bacterium
CATCTTTAAGGTCGGTTCGAAGTGGCTCGCGCTGTCCAAGTGCGATTGAGGTGTAAAGATTGTGATTTTCAGTTATCGAGTAAAAAACTCCTACTTTTGGATTGAAAAAATTGTACGGCAAATTTCCTTTCATTTCCCTCGTATCGCGTCTATCTTTATCCATTCCACTAAATTTATAAAGAATGGAGCGAAATTGTGCATCAGCAAAAACAGAAAGATTCTCAAAAAGAAGATATTCTGCTTTTGTAAAAAGATTCACTTCTGTTTTTATTCCGTTATTTCGATACCATTCAAAATCAGTCGGTATATTTTCGTTGAATTTTACCCAAGGTAAACGACCAAAATGATCGCCATCGTAATAACTGTACATTGCACCCAAATTCCAATTTAATTTATTTTTTCGATAATCTATACCCAAATTTGCAACATAAAAATCGTTCAACATTCGCTCTTGTTTGATTAAATCGGAGCGTTTGTAAGAAATTCCATCTATCGTTTGGTTTATCAAACCGTAATAATCAAACTTTTTCCCAAAAATTGGATCTAATCTTTTGTAATTTTCGTAATATCCCATTCCATGATTCCAACTTACAGCAGCATTAGCGGAAAGAGAAGAAGAAATTTTTCGTGAAAACAAAAGTTGCAAAATATCTGAAAAATAATTATCTGTTTCGTTGTCGTAATAAAGTCTGTTTCCCGCATCATCAAAATACTCTCCCGAAGGATTATAACGTCTTCCATATTCTTTATCTTGCATTTGCTCTTTTGAAACTCCTTCCCACGTAATTCCTGTGTGTTGTTCGCCTCGCAAATAGAGCAATCGAATTAACTGTTCATCGGTATAATGCGAAAGAGAAACATACAAATTTTGGTGATTTACTTTTCCATTTCGAACATACCCATCACTCAATATTTTTGAAAAACGGGCATCAATAGAAAGTCCATTTTCCAAAATTCCTGTTCCTGCTGCCATATTTGATGAAAACGTATTATAACTTCCAATTGCATTAGCAAATTCACCATACGCTTTTGATTGTCCGCCAATTGTTTTTAATGAAAGCGAAGCACCAAAAGCAGCACTTCCATTCGTAGAAGTGCCTACTCCGCGTTGCAGTTGAATGCTTTGCAAAGAGTTTGATAAATCGGGAAGATTCACCCAATAGACTTCTTGCGTTTCAGGATTATTGAGCGGCATTCCGTTGAGCGTAACGTTAATACGCGTTGCATCGGTTCCTCGAATTCGCATCAACGTATTTCCTACACCCGTTCCATTTTCAGTGGAAACAACGACCGAAGGCAACATTTGAAGAATCACAGGCAAATTATTAGCGGCATTATCTTTTCTGATTTCAGACGCTGAAATATCGGAATATGTAATTGGAGTTTTTTCTCCAGCTCGCGTGGCTGAAATAATGATTTCTTCTAATTGTTTCGTTTTAAGCGAATCAATTACTTCGTTTTCCGCAAATGCAATTGTGAAAATAGATACAAATCCAAAAATAAAAAACTTTCTCATTTTAATTAAATTTTTTCGTTACTAAATTGTATGAGAGAGCCTAAAATACGGTTGAAATGTGAAATTTTTATTCTTTTTCCCTTCTCGGAATTACCCGTGCAGGTTCAAAGGGTATGATCTCAGCCCGAAATTATTAAGGCACCCCAAATATGGTTTATTTATATAATGCTTTTTATCCGATAATGTTCAATTATCAAATATTCAGTGCAAAGATAGTCATTTTCTTAGAATTAGAATTTAAAACTTGACATTAACATTTGAAAAGTTTTTTCATTTAATAAAAATTTTATATCTTTATAAAACTTGTTTTTTATAGACTACCATAAGATATTTTTCTAATTTTCAACGCATTAAAACAAAAGAGATGAGTTCATTTGTCCACTTACATGTCCATTCAAGTTATTCAGTTTTAGACGGAATGTCGAGCATTTCGGGGTTAGTCAACAAAGCCAAAAATCACGGAATGAAAGCCATTGCGCTCACCGATCACGGTAATATGTTCGGGATTAAAGAATTTTACAACTACGTTTCAAAATCAAATGGTGAGATAAATAAATCAATAAAAGCATTAGAAAAAAAACTTTTAGAAGTAGAACTTTCTGAAAGCGAAAAAGCGGAAATAAATAGCTCTATTGCGAGTGAAAAACAGAAATTATTCAAGCCAATTTTTGGTTCGGAGGTGTACGTTGCACGAAGAGGGAGATTTGAAAAATCATCAAAAGAAGATCGAAGTGGTTATCATCTTGTGCTTTTGGCAAAAAACAAAGTTGGGTATAAAAATTTATCAAGAATTGTTTCTTTAGGTTGGTTAGAGGGTTTTTATTACCGAGCACGTATTGACCATGAACTATTAGAAAAATACAGCGAAGGAATTATTGCTCTTTCTGCGTGTTTGGGTGGTGAAATACACAAAAAAATAGAAAGTGGAAATTTAGAAGACGCAGAAAAAAGTGTTCTTTGGTATAAAAAAGTATTTGGTGATGATTATTATTTGGAACTTCAACGCCACGAAACCGACAAGCTCCGTGCAAGTACAGATACATTTGAAAAACAACAGAGGCAAAATGCCATTTTGATTGACCTTGCACGAAAAACTGGGGTAAAATTAATTGCCACAAACGATGTCCATTTTGTGGAAGAAGAACATGCCGATGCACACGAACATTTAATTTGTTTAAGTACTGGAAAAGACCTTGATGATCCAAGTAGAATGCGTTACACAAAGCAAGAATGGTTAAAATCAACGGAAGAAATGTCCACTATTTTTAACGATTTGCCAGAAGCCATTGAAAATACTTTGGAAGTTGCCAATAAAATCGAACATTTCGAACTTAAATCCGATCCAATGATGCCAAAATTCGACATTCCGGAAGAATTTGGTACAGAAGAGCAATACACAAAAATCTATGATGAAACCGCTCTTGTGGAAGAGTTTGGTGATGATTACAGTAGAATTGGAGGATACAAAAAAGCACTTCGTGTAAAATTAGAAGCCGATTATTTAAAAAAACTAACCTATGCAGGAGCAAAAGAACGGTATGGCGAAAAATTAAAAGATGAAATAATTGAACGGATTGATTTTGAATTGGAAGTGATGAAAAAAATGGGTTATCCAGGTTATTTTCTTATTGTTCAGGACTTTATTCAAGCTGCACGCGATATGGATATTTCAGTTGGACCCGGAAGAGGTTCTGCTGCGGGTTCGGTTGTGGCTTATTGTTTAAAAATTACCAATGTCGATCCGTTAAAATACGATTTACTTTTTGAGCGTTTCCTGAATCCCGATCGTGTTTCATTGCCCGATATTGATATTGATTTTGAAGACGAACACAGGGGGAAAATTGTTCGTTGGGTAACAGAAAAATATGGAAAAGAGCGTGTTGCCAATATTGTAACGTACGGAACAATGGGAACAAAATCGGCTATAAAAGATGTGGCTCGTGTGCAAAGATTACCACTTTCAGAAGCCGAACGGCTGACAAAACTCATTCCACAGCGACTACCAAAAGGTGAAAACGAGAAAGATACGCCCATTACAATTGCCAATTGCTTAAAACACGTGGAAGAGCTTCAAATAGCAAAAAACTCAACCAATCCACTATTATCCAGCACATTAAAATATGCTGAAATGTTGGAAGGAACAGTCCGTCAAACCGGAGTTCATGCTTGCGGATTGATTATTGGAGCAGAGGATTTGATAGAATTGGTGCCTCTGAGCACAGCTCCCGATAAAGAAACAAAAGAAGATAAAGTAATCACACAATTTGAAGGGAATGTGATTGAGGATATTGGTTTGGTAAAAATGGACTTTCTTGGATTGAAAACACTTTCAATAATCAAAGATGCCATTAAAAACATCAAGCTTTCTAAAAATATTGATATTGAAATTGATGCCATTCCGATTGACGACAAAGCAACTTACAAACTATTTAGCAAAGGAAATACTGTTGCTGTTTTTCAGTTTGAATCTGCAGGAATGCAAAAATACTTGAAAGAACTCAAACCGACCAAATTTGAAGATTTAATTGCGATGAACGCACTTTATCGTCCAGGTCCGATGGATTATATTCCGCAATTTGTGAAAAGAAAACACGGATTAGAAAAAATTGACTATCCGTTTCCAATAATGGAAGGGCGTCTTGAAGAAACTTACGGAATAACCGTTTATCAAGAGCAAGTCATGCTTCTTAGTAGAGATTTGGCAGGTTTCACGCGCGGACAATCCGATGAACTTCGGAAGGCGATGGGGAAAAAGCTGAAAGATAAAATGGAAGAATTGCACGCCAAATTTATCGAAGGTGCAACGAGCAAAGGTTTTGGTCCCATTGAAAAATTGGAACAAATATGGTCTGATTGGGCAAAATTTGCTTCTTATGCTTTTAACAAATCTCACGCAACTTGCTATTCGCTTTTGGCATATCAAACTGCCTATTTGAAAGCACATTATCCTGCCGAATTTATGGCGGCAAACTTAACCCGAAACAAAGACGATATTACGGAAGTCGGCAAATTGATGGATGAATGCAAATCGATGAAAATTAACATTTTAGGACCTGACGTAAATGAGAGCGATTTGATGTTTACGGTGAATAAAGATGGCGATATCCGTTTTGGATTGGGTGGCATAAAAAACGTTGGCGATGGAGCTGTAGAATCTTTGATTGAAGAACGCAAAAAAGGGGGAAAATTCAAAGGAATTTTTGATTTTGTAGAGAGAATAAATTTAACTGCATGCAACAAAAAAGCGATTGAAAGTTTTGCGTATGCAGGTGCATTTGATAATTTTTCAGATATTAAACGAGAGCAAATTTTTGCAGTAAACAGCAAAGAAGAAGTAGTTGTAGATTCACTTATTAAATATGGAGGTCTTTATCAGCAAGATGCTTTATTTAATCAAAATTCATTGTTTGGCTCAATGGAAGATGCTGTTGAGATAAGCAAACCCGAAATTCCATTTGTGCCCGAATGGTCATCTTTGATCAAACTGAACAAAGAACGCGATATGATCGGAATTTATCTTTCTGCACATCCAATGGATGAATTTGAATTTGAAATGCGACATATTTGTAATACTACAACAAAAGAAATTCAAAGTTTTGCACAACTTCCGCTTGGGAAAGGGCTTAAATTGGGAGGGATTATCACTTCTTACAGAACCGGAACAACAAGCCAAAACCAACCGTATGGAATCATTACACTTGAAGATTACGAAGGAACGTATGAATTTCCTCTGTTTGGTAAAAATTTTGAAGATTATGGAAAATACCTGATAAAAGATTTCTTTATTTACATTCACGTTGTAGTGCAAGAAAAAAAACAACCCAAATGGAAAAAAGTGGATAACGAAGTAGCACAACAACCTGAACTTGAATTAAAAATAATCACTATGATGCCTTTTGCCGATGTGCGAAAATTGATTAAGGGGATTCAAGTAACGTTTTCTTTGCAAAATATTACCGATGAACTTATTTTAGATTTTATTGATATTATTCAGCGAAAAAAAGGAGATGTAAATATTTATATTGACCTGATAAATTTGTACACCACCGAAAAAGTATCACTGTTTTCTCGCAAGAAAAGGACAAAAATCAATTCGGAATTATTGAAATTCTTAAAAAAACATAAAGAAAATGAGGCTTTAAATTATAAAATCTTAATGAATTAATTGTTAGATTCTTTTCTATAAATTTTCATTATACTTTAATAGACAATTATCAACAACAAGAAAAGAAACAAAAACGTAATTGTAACGTTATAAAACTAATAAAAAACAAACAATTTAAATTATTATGGCATTAGTAGAATTTACAGATGAGAACATCAAAGAAATCATTGGATCAGGAAAACCTGTCGTAATTGACTTTTGGGCTGAATGGTGCGGACCATGTCGTATGGTAAGTCCATTAATTGAAGAACTTGCAAACGAATATGGCGATACGGTAAATATCGGGAAACTAAATGTAGATGAAAACGTAGATACTCCAAATGAATATGGAATACGCAATATCCCCACTATTTTATTTATAAAAGACGGACAAATTGTTGATAAGCAAGTTGGAGCAACATCAAAATCGGTATTAAAAGCAAAAGTAGATAATATGCTATAACTCATAAAAGAAGTTTCTTTGTTATCAAAACTTGTGCAGGATTCCGGTTTTATCAAAAAAACTTGAATCCTGCTTTTTTATATCAACAAATAAGACTAAAGCTGTGTTGTGTGGCTTTTAATTTGTACTTTTGCTTAAATTTTTTAGAAAATAGAATTTAGTAGAATATTTATGAATCCAAAACTGAAAAATAACATATTACTTCTCTTCATATTATCGCTTATTTGTTTGATTCCAAGCTTTATTTCGGCTTACACATTGTTTGGATTAGGATTAAATAGTGCCTTAATAGGGATTTTATTTGTCGTTTCGGTGTTGGTTTTCATATTGCCTTTTTCGTTTTTGAAAGCAAAAATGGCTTTTTTACTAAACGGTTTTTATATTTTATTTGCAGCTCCCGAAATTTATAATCTTATCATTTTCAAAGCTCCCTTTTCAGAAAGCACCGCACTTTATATTTTTCAAACAGATATTCACGAGGCAAAAGAGCTGCTTTTAGCAAGTTTTCCATATCTTATTTTAGCCATTTTTACTTTAATTGCATATTTTTATGTGATAATCAGATTTGTGAAAAATGAATATGTTTTCAATAAAAAACAACGAATCGGAATAGTTTCCACTATCTTATTTCTCTTTATTTTGTTCTTTTTATTTTGTTTCAATGCAGGTTATAAAGCTAAAAAATCAGATCCAAAAGAAAATGAAATATGGAAAGGGATAAAAAACTGTATCAACTTTAAATTGACAAGAGTTTACCCAATTAATGTGTGGATTGGATTAAATGACGGGTATAAATTGTACACCGATTTACATCATTTTGATGAGAAAATAAATCTTTTTCATTTTGATGCAAAACAAGAAACAACAGTTGATGAAAAAGAAATTTATGTTTTGATAATTGGAGAATCGGCACGAGCCGAAAATTTTTCTTTGTACGGTTACGAACGAAAAACTTCGCCTAATTTAGATACAATCCAAAATGTAATCCATTTTAAAGATGTGTTTGCACAAGCCAATGCCACTTTTTTTTCACTCCCAACACTGCTTACACGTTCTACTGCTAAAGAAAACACCGTTTATAAAGAAGAAAAGACTGTTGTTGATGCGTTTCAAGAAGCCGGTTTTTCAACGTATTGGATCGGAAATCAATCGTTCAATCATCCTTTGGTTGGTTCTGTAACAAAAAGAGTAAATCACTCCTACTTTTGGTTAAATAAAGATGAAAACCAATTGGGAAATTTCGATGAAAATCTTTTCCCCTATTTTGACAAGGCAATGAATAACAGCAATGAAAAGAAACAGTTTATTGTAATTCATACGCTTGGCAGTCATTTTAGATACAATTATCGTTATCCATCTAATTTCAGCCGATTTACTCCCGATTTGAATGGATCGGGTGATTATGCACAAGTTATCAAACTGAAAAACAAAGAAGCGTTAATCAACAGTTATGACAACACCATTTTATATGCTGATTTTTTTGTTTCAGAAATAATACGGAAGGTCAAGCAGAAAAATGCTGTGTCGTATGTTTTTTACATTTCCGATCATGGAGAAA